>CAIQLG010000206.1 GCA_903872565.1 uncultured Lentisphaerota bacterium
CAAGCACAATGAAGGTTAGGCCTCTAGTTTTTCAAGGGAAATGTTTTGATTTTCTTGCTTTCTGGAATGATGGAGAGTAGAGTTTAGCTGGTGCTGAGAAAGTGAAGAGTTGGTGAAGGAAAAGAGGAATTGGGAATGATGGGGAGTAGAGTTTGGATGTTGGAGAATGGGTGAGGAGTTGGAGAAGGAATGAGTGGAAATAAGAATGGATATGAATAAAAATAGACGGCTCACTGTCCTTGGGATAACCATTGCAATTGTTCTTATTGCGATTATGAGTTTTATTGTTTTTGTATTAAATCCCTCAAGAGAGACTTCAAAAGTCAAAGCAGATAAGGATTTGATGTGGAGATGCATTTTATTTTCCATCCAGATGTATTCGCAAGAGTATAATGGTTATTGCCCTAATGATATGGGAATGCTCATTGATGGAGGCTATATGGAGTCTGGTAGTCTTTATGTATGTATGGGATCAAAAACAAAACATCCGGAAAGAGGAGATGATGTCAGAAAGGGAAACACTGACTTTATATATCTTGCAGAAGGCAAGAAATATGAATGGAATGAAGCGTCGAAGGCTATGACTATGAATACCAATGATTCTGAACATCCCGAGAAAATAAAATTCGCTGTGAAAGAAAATTACCCAGTCATTGTAACTAAACCTGGCTGTCATAAGAAATTCCTTGTTGCATATTCGAATGGGAGTGTTCTCGAATACGAGATCCTTCCAAAAGACATAATTGAAAGAGCAAAAGAGCTTGGAAAAGAAAAAGAATTTGAAGTATCAACCATTCACAAATAATTATTAAACAATAAAAACATAAGAATCCAATCCTTAGACAAACCTAAGGCCAGCCACCGGACAAGCACAATGAAGGTTAGGTCTCTTGTTTTTCAAGGGAAATGCTGTTGAAGTCTTGCTTTCTGGAATGATGGGGAGTAGAGTTTAGCTGGTGCTGGGATGGTGAAGAGTTGGAGAAGGAGTTCAGGTCTGTTAAAAAAGGAAGCACTATCATGAAATTCGCAAGATTCGCAGCATCTATCATTTTGCTGTTCAGCCTCTGTGGGAATATACATTCTGACGAGGAAACCCAGAAACGGCAGACTGTGATTCCTCCTGCCGAAAAGAATCAAGAACAAACAACAAAGTTTAAGAATCCAATCACGTTCACATTCTTGAATGAACACAATGAACCGATTGAGGGAGTCTTCTGTTTACACGAATACAAAGATGGCAAATTCGTGCGTCAATGTTACCAGTATAAGCCATTGGACGAAAAAGGTTCGATAACTATCGAGGCGTTTCCGACCGAGTTCCAATTCGGAGCGTCTAGCAAGGACAAGTTTTACTATTATTGGGAAAAAAGTAGCAATCTCACCACTACTGAACGACAATTTATCTACCGCATCAAGCCAACTGGTGCAATGAAGTTTGAGATTTCATCTTTTCCTAAAGACGATAACAATCCATTCGATACTTCTTCACTCGTCGTAGAATACCATAAGAAAACAAAGGAAGGGACATATGAGGAAGTTAGAGGGATTGGCATTATGTCCAATGACAAACAACAGCACGTAATTGGGGATCTTCAGCCAGGGGAGTATTTCATTGCTATTAAATTCAACTATGAGGATCCAAAGCCAATATACAAATCGCAAGATTTTAAAATTGCATTGAAAGAATACACGGAACTTCCAAAGATTGTAATAACGAAGGAAGATATAGAAAACAGTAAGCGTTAACGACCCGTACCATAAACCATTCCCTCGTTGAATCTCCATCACCACTCCACTCAGCCCATCAAAAAGCTTTCCATTTCTCTTTCTTGGTGAAACCGGGTCTTGCTTCTTTCAAGGGAAATGCTTTGATTTTCTTGCTTTATGGAATGATGGAGAGTAGAGTTTAGCTGGTGCTGGGATGGAGATGAGTTGGAGAATAATAAGTAATACATGAATATGAAGAGACGAATTTCGTATTATTTGATACTGGCAGTTTTCCTTGCCACAGGGTATGTATGTGCCTATTTTATGACTACTTCTGTTGGGCACTACCAGTTTCAGGGTTCCAAGATTGATTTACGGCTTTTCAAGTCACAGTTACACTTGGATATTTTTCAACCAATAATCTATGTGGAGGCAATGCAACTATCCCACACACATTCAAATATCGAATTCTATGGTCATGTCCAAGATGGTGCCAATACACCTCCGGAAAGGTCTGATATATTGTTCCACAAGCAAAATTCACCCGACCGCAAGGAGAAAGGCGGGTAACTTTTAAACGTTAGCGATAGGAATAAATATGGCACAAAAGGTGAAAAAAAAGTGGATCTTCATCGGACTAGGCGCAGGCTTGCTTCTCTTGATCGCTCTCGGTACCGTTATTGTAGTGCTGACCAATCATGAAGATCTGCGTGCACCATTCGGAGGCACTACACCAGATATGGGGGAATCCTTGCACGAGTTTGGTCGCCCAGCAACCTGGAATGTTACCCACATGACTCTGGGTGATACAGGATTCAGGGCTGCCGCAGGCCCCTTCAAATACACAGACGAGGACAATCAGGATTGGGATTACTATTCAATTGACATTGAGAAACCTGAGGGAAAGTCGTCTTATGTTTTCTTTCAACGCGACTTAAAGATGGATAAAGTTCCAGTAGAATTAGTAGATAGGAAAGTTCAGGATATCGTAACGTACGATGAAAATTCTCGTCTAGTAACATTTACAATAGGTAGCAATATATACAGATATACATTACCAAATCGCTAACCAGAAAATTTTGCCAACGCCTAGACAGACATGGCAAATTTAAACGTTA
>CAIQLG010000207.1 GCA_903872565.1 uncultured Lentisphaerota bacterium
AATGAGTGTCATCAATAACGTGATAAGTACAATGTGCAGGCAGATGGACAATACGGGACCGGTCATATGCTGCCTTATGTCATCAAAGGTGATTCTCCTGGCCGCCGCGATTTCCTCCCACGCAAGAGTGGCAGGTGCCTGCTCCAGGTCCTGTTCCTGTGGAATCTGGCTGGGATCTTGTTCCTGTTCCTGTTCATATTGGTCCATTATAATTTTTCCTTTTGTTTATATTTTATTATCATTCCTCTGGAATTAGTTTAGTCTGCTAAAATACAACGTCAAGCAAAATTTATTATTTTTGTTAAAAATATTCATAGTATTATATTTGAAATTTAAGAGACAATTTTTTTCGCCCACAGGGACAGGGAATTGTCCCTTGCCCCCATTATCAATATGATATCGCCTGCGCCTGAAAGATCTTCTAGCTTCTCTTCGGCCACTTCTCTGGAGGAAAAATAAATGTAATTCTTGGCCCCTTTTCCGGTAAAAAGCTTCACAGTTTCCTCCGAGGTCGGAGAGAATGACGAACTCCCCCCCGCATAAAAGACCGGAAGGAACGCGAAAATATCATTGTCCCTAAGATTTTTCTCGAGAGACTGCAAAAGGCTTTCCCTCATAAACCCGAGTGGCCCGAAGCCGTGGGGCTGGAACACAGCTATCACTTTACCGCGTGCAAGCCCAGCCGCCGTTTTCATGCAGGAGATTATTTTCTCGATGTTGTGCGCATAGTCGTCATATATCTGCACCCCCTTCGAATTTTCACCCGCAAAGTCAAATCGCCTCCATACCCCTTTGAAGCTCGGAACTTTATCCATAAGTTTCCCGGTTCCAATCCCAAGCATGCTGCAGAGAGACACGACCGCTGACGCGTTAAGTGCCGAATGAAAACCATGTACCGGCAAGACAATCTCGTGTTTTGTTCCGGCGGGAAGCATTTCCAGCACCGTCCTGGAGACGCCACCTGCCGAACTGTAGTCCTTAACGATGCATCCGCAGAGGCCGAAATCAGGCGGAATATCCTTTTTCTCTCCGAAGATCGCAAGTTTCTTTCCCACGATTCTGTCCATACCGAGTTTATCCAACGCCTCGAACTCAATCACAGTTCCTGAAGCGGTGCGGGAAATAAACTCGCCAAAAACCTGAAGAAGCTCCTCGATGGAATAATGATCCGTTCCTATGTTCAGGATCACAGAATAATCTGGAGAATAGGAGAGCAGGCTCTTGTCGCTCTCGTCTGCCTCGAAGACAAGGAATCTGCCTTTTCCAGGACGAAAATTTCCAGCGGAATTCGCAGATTTGAAGCTGGATACTATTCCGCCCGTGATGGATACCGGATCCTCGCCAAGCTCTGCGAGGACTTCTGATATCCAGCCTGTCACAGAAGTTTTTCCGGCACTTCCGGTTACAGCGATCGAGATCATGCCCTTGAGATGTCTGATCGCGGCGCCAAGGGCGGTGGCACGATGTATTCTGGGAATATCGCAGGATACCGCAAGATCGGGATTGTCATTCTCAATGGCGGTCGAATATACAATATAGTCCGGCGCCGTCTCGGATTTAAGGAACGATCCGTCCTGATGATATAATCTTATTCCAAGATTCCTGAACGGAACAGTAAAGACGGAATTCTCCTCGGAATTCACGGCGCGGTCGCTTCCAATCACATCGCACCCCAGCCATTTCAGCATCTGGGCTATGCCACTCATACCAATGCCGCAAATCCCGATGAAATGCACTTTCGATGGTATTTTCATCATTGTTTATTCCTTGAAATTTCCGTTACAATAAAGTCAAAGGGCGAAAAGTCAAAGAGAGAAAAAAGACGCAAGAGACCGGAGGGACTAGAAGGACGGGAGGTACCAAAGAACTTCTTCACGGCGGCCAATAGCTTCAAGGGGATTTCTCTTACATTCTTACTCTATGACACTCTGCCCCAAGGGGGCATTGTGCAGTGCATCCTCTTTTGCCACAGGCCTCCTTGCCGAGTCTGACGAAGAGGGCGTGGAATTCGTTGAAGAGGACGGGATCCCGAGGAAGCTCATTCATAAATATGTCCCTAAGTTCATCATAATCAATGGATTCTGCCGTAACATAGTGTCTCGACATTATTCTTTTCGTATAGGTGTCAACCACGAAAGTCGGAAGATGGAAAGAATATAACAGGATACTGTCGGCAGTTTCGCGACCGACTCCGCTGACGGAAAGAAGCGAATCCCGCCAGAAGTCGAGATCGGAGCTTTTCCGTTTGAGATGGTCGTTCCGGACATTCGCGAGCCACCATCGTGCAAGATTCTTGAATCTGTATGTCTTCAATCTGAAATACCCCGCCGGCCTTATCGTATTTTGAATGATCTCATCCCTTGAATCTGCAATTTTCGCAGGGTCTAGGAGTCCGAGCCGCTTCAGATTTGCAATCGCCTTTTCAACGTTCCCCCAGTTGGTGTTCTGCGTCAGAAGAGCGCCTGCGGCAATCTCCCAAGGGGTGTCGCCAGGCCACCAGTGTTGGGGACCATATTCCTCTAAAAGAAGACTGAAAATTTTGGATAGTTGCATTTGCATGATAACAGAAACGCTCGTTTTTGAGACTATAATCCGAAAAGTGACCGATTCCAAGATGAACTTTCACTATTGATAAAGAGCCGATTGCAAAAGTCGAATCAAAGATATTGCGATTTTATTCCATTTTTAACAAAACTGGAGTTTGACCTTTAAAATAAATAAACTATACTGTTGGGATATATAATTTTTTCTTATCTTTAAAACGGAGGTCCTAATATGATGCAGTATGTGCAGTTCAATCTAGTGACGATTATCGCTGGCGTAATCATGGCCGTGTGCTTCATTGGCATGATTATCTGCGCCAAAAAACAGCAGGTTTCGCCTGTTGCAAAACCAACGGCGGTGGCACTGATGGTCGTGGTAATGTTCTGTGCGATTACAATTCTTTGGAAAACAGGTATTTTCGGCGATACCACAGCGGCAACATTTATGAAAAATGAAGAGGTCTATGCTAACTCAAAAGGTATCGTCCTCGGTAGATATCTTGCCGAGAAGGCACCTGGAACAAAAGCGTTGCTTGTTGTTGACAACATCTCGAACAACAAGATGCAGGAACAAATCATCAGGGCACTCAAGGAGGGAATAGGAGATAAGATAACAATAGTCGCAGAAGACAGCCCCGCAGAACCGCAGGTTATTCCGGAAGCAACCGAACCGGAAGCAACCGAACCGGAAGCAACCGAACCGGAGGCTAAGGCGAAACCCAGAACGACGACTCCTCCGACCCCGCCACCCCCCAAAAATGGAACTGCTGGAGTCCTACCGTCTGGAAGACCTGCCGTTGGACCCAACGGAGTGCCATCCGGAGGGGCATTCATGGAAATGTTATCCCTCAGGGATTCCATGAAGGCTGTCAATTTTGATGCGATGTTAAAGCGGCACCCCGAGTGCAACCTCATAATTTCCCTGATCGGTCTCCCTATGGATGTCGAGAATATGGAAATATGGTATGCGGAGGAAACACCGGAAACGCCAAAACCAAAAATCGCACTGATGGATGCAAACATATACAATCTGAAGTCCGCAATCTCATCCGGTATTGTTATTGGAACAGTGACCTACAGTCCCGCCGCCAAATATGACGAGTCAAAGGCTCCTACCGAAATTAAGCAGGCTTTTGACAAGAGATTTCTGCTTGTCACACCGGAAAATGTGGAGGCAATCGCCACACAGTATACCGGACTGTTCCAGTAGAAGCTTTTTGATTTGGGTTTTGCATTTCACTTCCTGCAATATTCCGTTCCGTCCATATTGTTCTTATTCCAATTCCATGTCAAATTGATATTATAATAAGCGACATAATACGCTCATAAATGGCATTTTACATACAGTCAATTTGCATTTTAATTGGAATTAGCGGATCAAGAGTTCTGAATTTTACACTGTCAAAATAGCCACTGGCGATGCGGTCGCTGACATAGATTACCTGTCATTTCTTTACAAATCGGCCTTTTGGAGGAGGAGACGGAGGAACAGGTGTTGTCACACTGGGTTTAACAGGGATCTGTGCCTGCGGAGGGGGAGTAGCGGCCGGTGGTCCTGCTGGCGGAGGTGGTTGTGCTATTGGCCCAGGCTTTGCATTTATGACTACGGGCATCGGTTTGATCGCAACAACTTTGCTCTGCCTTTCCTGTGATCCTTTGTCCGCCAAATCCAGATAGAGTTTGAACTCAGTCCCATTCTGCTCCATGACAACCAATGTCGGCTCGACTTTTTTCAGCGTACAGCCATTGGTCATTTTATCGTTGATGTAAAATATTTTTCTTGTGGCCTCTCCTGACTCCTCGGGTTTCTTGACCGCCGTCGGCTGCTCCTTTATAATCGCTCCGACCTTGTTTCCGAAAGTAAATGTTCCCACCAGTTCGAGACTTTCCGGTTTAACTGACGGAACGGCAGGATCAACCTCGGGAGGTGCAACTTTCCCCCTGTCGGGATGAAAGATGTTGGTCTTCACCAAGCTCTCGGTTAGCGGCAGGGGGTAAGGGGGATTGTTCTGTATGGGTGCTTCAACTTTGTTGGTGGGGGAATCCGGGGTGACAGAGAGAACAGGCTCGGGCTGCGGCTCCTTGTGGACGACGTGGACAAAGATGAGAAGGCCGACAACCAGGAATGTCACAAAATTAAGAAATATCATAAAGGATTTCATGTCTTTTTGCCTAATCCCTGTTTTTTTAATCGCTTGAATTTATAAGTGCATTTTAGTTTATAGACCCTATTAGATAGCATCAAAGTTCAATAAAAACAAGATTTATTAATGTTTTTTTTTATTTGCGGAGATATGCAGGACAGGCTATATTCGATTTTTATTTTAACAATCGAGGTAATTGCAAAAGTAGTCGTTTTTTTTACTCCCCATGAAACTTTCGCCAAAATTAAGGGTCTAACCTGTGGATGACAATGATATAGTGAAAGAATATAATGAAATTCCTCGAGTATAGAGAATGCATCGCCATTTCAAGGAACACCGACAACAGGCTCTACTGTGTCAAAATCAAGTCCGGAAAAAAAGGCAGGCTCAGTGTCTCCGCGATCTGCTCGGCCGATGTCGGGGATAATTTTCTTGCCGCCGTAGCCACAATCCTGTCCGAGATACGGCCGGAGGAACAGCAATTGGTGATTTACGGTGGGACAATGCAGGGGGTGGTCTGCCAGGACTTTCTCATACCACAGCTTTCCCCTGCGGACATACCACCCGCGCTCGACTATGAGCTGTCGAGGCATCTCCCGTGCGAATTGCCCGAGACCGTCACAGGATACAGGGTGATCGGAGAGGATGCCTCCGGAAAGATGAGAGTTCGAACGATTACATCACTGTCCGGAAAATGGAACGAGGAATTGGCGGAGATCAGGAGTTCCGGCCTTAAAATAGACGCTTTTATTCATCCTTTCATGGCCATTGACCCTCTTCTTTCCAATGTACAGAATGTATTTCTTAAAAATATCGAGCCAGACTTCCAGTTCTCATTCTTAGCGGCGGAGAACCTGAGGAAAATAACCGTTCCCGCGTCGGACGCAGAAAAGGAGAATTCCTTCAGCGAGGCTAAAAAGGCGCTCCTCGAGCTTATTGACACTGAGGCATCCCCTTTCCAGGACAGGTGTCCGGACGAATATGTCCCGGCGGTACTGCTTGGCATATATGGGCTAAGCTCAAATTTCGAGAGCGAGAGAACTAATCTGCTCCCGATTCCCAAGGGAATGTTCCCGGAGCGGTTCAGATGGCTCAGAATCGCATTCCTTGTCTTGTCCATATCCTCCGCATGTCTTCTTGTGGCTCTTTTCCTGAGGAACGTCTATGAGGACAGTGTCAGGCTCGATTCGATAGGAAGGGAAATCAGTAAAATAAAGTCCAAGCTGGAGAAGATTGAGAATAGTACCAGGGCGAACAAGAAATTTGATGATATGATAGCCAAGATCAAGGAGGTCGAGCCGGATATGGGGAACCACGAGATTCTTCTCTGCCTTCACGATTTCAACAAGAACCTTCCGGACGACATGTGGGTGCAGAGTTTCAATTTCAGGCAAAACTACATAGATGCGAGAGTCATAGACAAGGGTAATTCTAATTCAGACCCCAGCTTCGAGAAGTCAGTGATCTTCTCGGATGTCAAAAAGGACAAGAGGACAAATCCTGATCAGAGCAAAAGCATAAATTACAGGATACATTATGTCTCTCCTGCTGAACGATACAAGGCCAAGGATGAATGGACCAAGGAACAAGGGGACAAGGAAGAGAGAGGCAAGCAGAAAGGGACAGGCAAAAAATGAGCATTAAACAGAAATTAGAGGAAAACCGGCGGATAGTGATTCTGTGTGCCATCTTTTTCGCCATACTAATTTTCACATATGTCTTGTTCGGCGCGACAATAATGGAAAAATGGCCGAGCGAAGGAAAGATACAGGACAAAATTGATGAGCTCAAGAAAGCGCAGAAGGATCTCCAAGTCAAGCTGGACGAAGATAACTGGCGGATCAAAAACCGCGAGTCGTTCATCGCCAACAACAAGAATTTCTGGATTCCCGCAAGGGATGGAGCCCCCGAGGCCAATGCTCAGAAAAGGATCGAGGAGGCCGCGGAAGCTGCCGGGCTTAAGCTTCAGACCATTGGAAAAGTCAATCCTTCGACCATCGCGGATGGAATCTCGCAGATGGACATAGGCATCCAGGCCAAGGCACCAATCGAGCAGACAGTGGCCTTCATCGATCAGATTTACAAGAGATCGCCCCGGTTATACTGGACTATCATAAGCTTGGGACCAGACAATTTGAGAGACCCAAAGGAAGTCAACATCAACGGAACCCTCAGGTTCATTTCAATAACAGATGCCGAAACTGCGGAGAAATTGCTCAACGATAAAATACTTGTAGATAAAGACACCGAACCGGCGAAGAAATTACCCAGTGAAAAAATACCTGGAAATAAAGATATTGCCACCCTTAAGAAATTACCCAACGAAAAAACACCTGGGAATAAAGATATCCCCCCCCCTAAGAAATTATCCAACGAAAAAATACCTGGAGATAAACATGAAACAAAAAAGAAATAGATTCCTATCTGTCCTACTGGCCCGCATCGCCTTGTGCGCTTTTCCGACCGCAGTTGCGCTTCTTATCGCATTTCCCGGCTGTATCACTTCAAAGGAAGACGAGAAGAAGGATGAAATCGCCGAGAAGAACATCCCTGAGGTGGAGAAGGAGAACAGATTCTTCAAGAAGGACATGGTAGCCGCGGAAGTCAAGAGCCAGTCAATGAAGGACGAGGTCGTGTCAATGAGCGAGATTCCAGACGAGGACACAAAGGCGTTCGACGCGGAGAAGGAGAAGACACGCATCGCAGGGAAAGAGGATAAAAAAACAAATCAGGCCGAGATCCCGTTCTACGAAAGATTCCTTGTGGGAAAGAAAGAGGAGCCCGAGGCTTTTCAGCTCAATCTCGACTCCATAAACATTCCGGATCTGGCCGCACTTTTCGCTGGCAAGCTCGGATTCAGCTATATACTTGATCACAGGCTGAAGGCGGCTGGTGCCATAAGTGTAGCGATAGACACTTCACTTACACAGCGTGAAATGTGGAAGCTCTTTGAACACATCCTCCTGCTTTCCGGCGCATACTGCGCCCCAGGGCAGGCAAACATCGTCAATATCTATCCTCTCGAATATATGCCAAAGCAGACAGATTCGATTGGTATCAACACATCCCCTAATGTGGAAGTCAGAATCCTCCAGCTCAAATACACCGCCTCGAACACGATGATCACAAGCCTCACTCCATTCCTGTCTGACGGGGCCAAGATTCTGGACATCACATCACAGAACAGCATTCTCGTTGTCGAGTCCACTGAAAACTTCCCCAAGATAGAGGCTCTTGTGAAAATGCTTGACAAGAAAACCCGCATGGAATGGCCTCAGCTTGTGCTACCCTGCAAAAACATGATGGCCTCGACCATGAGGGACGAACTGCTTACCATTATGCCCGTGCTGGGGTTCCCGATCGCCGCAGACAACGCAGCAGCGGAACCGGGAGCCGTCCAGATAACCGCGAACGACAGGCTTCAGGTCCTAGTGGCGTCCGCCGCCAACACGGAGGCACTAAATGAGCTAAAAAAGTGGATCAACCTCCTTGACAGGTCGGATATTGGCGAACAGGAGAGGGTCTTCGTGTATAAGGTTGTCAACAGTAAAGCGGATGAACTTCTCTCCGCAATATCAGCCATCTTCAACACGCAAGGCTCATCTGTTTCTGCAAAGTCGGGCTCGTCCCTATCGACATCCGGGTTGTCAACTTCTACTCCAGGCCCACACTCGCTAACCACCATAAATCCGTCCAATCCTCCCAAAAATCAGCCAAATCAGCCACCGCAACTCGCCGGCAGCCCGGCAAACTCTGCAAACAAAGCTCCTGCTGGAGAAAAGTCCACGAGCATCTTCGATGTTCCCGCTAAAATATTCTCGGACACGATCCACAACAGACTGATAATCCGCACGACTCCGAGGACATATGCGATGATAAAAGCGCTTTTGGACAGGGTTGACACGATACCGGCACAGGTACTGCTTCAGGTGCTCATTGCCGAGGTTACCCTTGACGAGTCTACACAGTTCGGCCTGGAATTTTCAGGGCTTACGAAATACAAGAACTCAGACGCACTCTACGGAACAGACTACGCGAATCTGGTTCCAGGTGGCACCAAAGAATATGGACTAAAATACTGGATACAGAACAGCAAAGATCCCGCAGACAGGTTCGCCTACGTAAGAGCTGCGGCTGGCGATGGCAACACAAAAGTGCTCTCGAGCCCTCAAATCATCGCAGTCAGCGACACTGAGGCTAAAATTCAAGTTGGCGATCAGGTGCCCATCATTACCCAGGCCAATACTAACACGGCGTCTTCAACTGCGACTGGAACGGACTTGGTACAGAATTACCAGTATGTAGATACCGGAATAATTCTCACGATAAAACCACAGATCACTGAAGGCGGACTCATAGTGTTAGACTTGAGTCAAGAGATATCGGATGCCGTCCCGACTACAAGTTCGGACATAAAATCTCCCACAATCCAAAAAAGGAATATGACCACCCGTCTCGCGATCAGAGATGGCGGCACACTCATTGTCGGCGGACTAATATGGGAGAAGAATACTATAAGTCAGAACAGTGTCCCTGTCATCGCTAAAATTCCGCTCCTGGCCGCCCTCGCGGGATACAGTGACATACAGAAAAAACGGATCGAACTCCTGGTACTGATAACCGGCACGGTAATGACGGAAAAGACCGATCTCGAAGAAATGGCCAAGAGATATGAGTCGTCCATGAAGCTCATGAAGGAAAAGTATAGATGATTGATCTTAAGAAAGGAACTGAAATAAGCATCGGAGAGGAGGAGCTCCGAAAAATAAGCGATGGGATAATCTTGTTTTTCCCGTCGTATGTGGAATTTCTGGAGGCACGGCCCAACAGGAAATATCTTGACTGGGACCTCTGTAGCAGCGGGAAACTCTCTGAAAAGGATCTCCTCTCGAGCTATGCCAAGGCAACAGGACTTCTCATTGTCGAGGAAGAGGATCTCACAAGCTCCGAAAAATATCCGGGGCTGCCTCAGGAATTCCTGAACAACTGGAACTGCTTTCCATACAGATGGGATGATGGAAAGATAGAAATCGCAATCTCCGATCCCTACTGCATAAACGAACTCGCATATTATTTCAAGAAGCTCCTCGGCAAGGATGCATATTTCACTCTCGCGCGCAGAAGCCATCTCGAACGGCTGATCCATGGACTGTACTCCGCCGAGGCACAGGAGAACAAGGACGATTTCGCGCTCACAGGCGACCTTGAGAACGAGGAGACACTCAGGTCTCTCGCCAGCGAGGCCAGGATCGTCCGCCTCGTCAACGAAATGTTTTCGAGAGCCGCTGAGATGGACGCCAGCGACATCCACGTCGAGCCGGACGAGAAGAAACTCGCAATAAGATTCAGGATAGATGGGATACTCCAGGAAATAATGACGCCTCCCCTCTCGCTGTATCCCGCCATAGCATCAAGAATAAAACTTGTAGGTAACCTCAATATTGCAGAGAGGCGACTTCCCCAGGACGGCAGGACGGATCTCCAGCTCGGGAAAAGCATCATGGATGTCCGAATAAGCACAATGCCAAGCATGAATGGAGAAAGCATCGTCCTGCGAATTCTCAGGAAAGACACCGTCCAATTCAGTCTCCAGAGCATCGGAATGGGTGCTGGCATGATAGAGCAATTCCAGAAACTAATTGAACTCCCCTACGGCATAATCCTCGTAGTCGGGCCCACAGGAAGTGGAAAATCAACAACTCTCTACAGCGTACTCACACAGCTGAACTTGCCAGACAGAAAGATAATAACCATCGAGGATCCTGTAGAATACCGCACAGAGGGAATCACACAGATACAGGTGAACTCCAAGATTGGCCTCGACTTCGCAAACGGCCTGAGGCACATAGTGCGCCAGGACCCGGACATAATACTCGTCGGAGAAATAAGGGATAAAGATACTGCGGAAATCGCAATTCATGCGTCGCTCACAGGCCATCTGGTTTTCAGCACACTGCACACCAACGATGCCCCCGGAGCTGTCAGCCGCCTTCTCGACATGGGAGTCGAATCCTTCCTGATAGCGTCCTCTCTTTCCGGAGTCCTCTCACAAAGGCTTGTGCGCAAGATATGCAAAGTCTGCAACGGGCAGTGTATGACCGACAACACGATTAAATGTAAGAATTGCAACGGATCAGGATACAAGGGACGAGTCGGGATCTTCGAATTGATGATCGTGAACGAGGAAATCAGGGATCTTATCACCAGGCGGTCCGACAGTGTCACAATTGCAAATGTCGCCGTGAAAAACGGGATGAAACCACTCATCGAAGACGGCATGCTGAAAATAGAGCAGGGCATAACCACGAAGGAGGAGGTGCTCAGCACCGCGATGACAGTACTGGGCTAGGGCGGGAGAGGCACCCGCAACCAATAACTCTATCGTAATAGGAAATTGTATTTTGGCGGGATGGTTGAATGGTTGGAAATTTGTAGCCACGGCCATGTTGGCCGTACAGTCGCCTCTAACATAGAGGCGGCTACATTAGCCCCGGCGTAGCCGGCTAAGTTCATGCTAAGGAATTTCAAATGTGGTTAAAACATAGATAAAAAGAAATAGATATGGCGAATTTCAAATACAAGGCGGCTGGTTCCGACGGTAAGACTACCGAAATAGTTATAGATGCCGACTCGAAGCAGGAATCTCTCAACAAACTCAGGGTAAAGGGACTTGTGCCGATAAAATTCATCGGCGCCGACGAAATCGCAGAATCCGGTGGCCCCGGAGGAGAATTCTGGAGAAGAAAAGAACTCGACCCCGTGGATTTCACAAACCGCCTCGTCCCGCTTCTCCGTGCGCATATCCCTCTTGAAAGATCACTTGCCATAATCGCGGACGGGATAGATGATCCAAAGGGAAAAAATGTTGTAGTCGAGATAAGACGCGGCCTTCATGAAGGCAAGAAATTTTCAGTCCTGTTGAGAAACAGGCCGAATATTTTCCCGACAATGTACTCCAACATGGTCGAGGCGGGCGAAGAGACCGGCTCTCTCATGCAGGTCATGCAGGAGCTCCAGGGCTTCCTCAACAGCAGCAAGGAGCTCAAGGAGTACCTCATAACAAGCTCCATATATCCTGCGTTCGTACTTACAGTTACAGGTGGTGTCCTGGTACTTCTCTTTACAGTCCTTATCCCCAGATTCTCGAAAATATTTGCGGATTCCGGAAAGACACTCCCTCTCCCGACCAAGATAATGCTTGCAATAGGCAACGCCGTCACCAACTTCTGGTGGCTCTGGATAATCCTGTTCGGTCTTTTCATCTATGTGATATACTGTATCGTAAAAGGAGGAAGAGCAAAGGAATGGTGGGATGAGTTCAAACTTAAAATACCCGTGCTCGGCTCGCTCTTCCATCTCATAGAAATGAACCGCTTCATCAGGACGCTCGCAGTCCTTATCCAGCACCACGTGCATCTGCTCGACACTGTCAGAATATCCGAAAAAGTTATAACAAACACATTCATAGTGAAGACTCTTTCAGGCGTGGCCGCCGAGCTCAGGGGCGGAGCAAAGCTTTCCACCGCGCTCGGCAAAAGTCCTTTTTTCCCGAAGACCGCCGCGAGAATGCTCAGCATCGGAGAGGAGACTGGCAACATGGGAGAAATGCTCGAACAAGTCGCCGACATCTACGAGGAGAACATTAAAAACAAGATAAAAAAACTGCTGGCGCTCTTCGAACCTGTAGTCATTCTCTTACTGGCATTCATCGTCCTGAGCGTCGTGCTTTCAATTTTTATGGCTCTGATGAAAATGAACGAAATTTGACAATGGAACAAAAGCTCAAGAAAATTTGTCGAAAACTAACGAACACGGAACTTGGTGGAGGTACACGCTCCGTCGTGGCCGTATATGGCGGACGCGACGAAGCGAGTCCCTCCATGAACACCAATTGCCAATAAAGACTGACACATTACAAAACAATATAACATTTTGGGAAAAGGAGAAAAAAGATGAGAAAAGACGAGAAGAGACGGAGAAAAATCAGACATTATGGTTTCAGTCTTATAGAAATGACCGTTGTCATTGCGATTATTGGCTTGCTCGCAACCGTTGGAGCCGGGGTCGCATATAACCGTCTGGAAAAGGCGAGACAGGAAACGGCAAGAAGCAGTATACAACTCTTCGAACAGGCAATCCTTTCATTCCAGATTGACACGGGCAGGCTACCAAAATCCCTGGATGAACTGTTGAAAAATCCCGGCGACAAGAAGTGGACAGGTCCATATCTCAGCAAGTGCGAAGAAGTACCCAAGGACCCCTGGCAGGGCGAATACATATATATCGTCCCAGGAACACACGGTGATTTCGATATAATTTCATACGGGAAGGACAAACTTCAGGGAGGCGAGGGTTTCAATGCCGACATTGGCAACTGGATCGAAAAACAATAATGTGCCATATCCCCATTTCCGAGACGATCAAACCCAAAATGAGTCCTGCGGAAGTGAAATCTTCTTTCACCCTGATGGAACTCACGGTGGTTATTGCCATAATGGCGATCATAGGGACAGTGGCACTCACCGCTTTCGGGAAAAAACCAACTTTTGTAGTCATTGATGATGCCGCAAATAACATTGAGGCCGTCCTACTACAGGGTTCCATAGAATCCCTCGCCCAGGGAAAACTCGTTTCAGTGACATATTCCCCAAAAAATAAACTCATTTCAGTGCAGAACAGTTCCGCAGAGGCGGACAGTTCTTCCATGGAGGAAAAGGCCGCCTCTAAATATTCCTCGTACAAACTACCGGAAGAAGAAGACTTCGAAGTTGAGTTCAGCTCCAGCCTGAAAGACGATCCCTGTTTCAATTTTTTCCCCGATGGAACGGCGAACGGGCCCGAGCTCGTGATAAAATACAAGGGACATGTTTACAGCCTTTACGTTTCACCTCTGACAGGAATGGTGATAAAAAATTACACCGCGGAAGAGTGAATGAATAAATTTTTTAAATATTGGCATGCATTTGCTTGGGCGCAAACAGGATGTAGCCGCCCCCGTGCCGGGGGCGTTCACGGCCGACACGGCCGTGGCTACAATTTACAAAGCCACAATATGTGTCGATTCCGTAAATATTTCACCCTCATCGAGGTTGTAGTTGCGCTTGCAATTCTCACGGCGGGACTCGTAGGGGCGCTCGCACTTACCGGTTCATCAATGAAAAAGCTAGACAAGGCGGCAAAGCGCTGGGAACATCAGCATCTGCTCGCACAGGCCGCCGAATTTCTCATCTTGAAGGGGTTCGCAGATAGCTCAATCCCGGACGAGTTCTTTCCTAACAACAAATACAAAGTAAATGTCGAGGTGAAGGATCCAGAGGGGCTCCCTTCGAACATGGAGATGGAAGACAGCAAATGGCAGTTGAAAACTGTCGTACTGAAACTTTTCGACGACTCCGGAACAGAAGTGGATTCGCTTGAATTCGACAGGGTAATATATAATGAAACAGAAAAGTAATACAAGAAAATACTTCACACTCCTGGAACTGGTTCTGGCAACTGCTATTTTCGCAGTCCTGATGGTCACGTGCGGGCTTGGTCTGCTTGCAATCCAGCAGAGCTGGAAAAAAATCCACTTTCATTCCGACAGGCTGAAGAGCATACTGGCAATAGACCGCGTCGTCGAACTCTCGTTCAGAAACATCGTTCCTTTCACCTGGCCGACAAAGGACACGAAAACTGAAAACTCGATCTTCGTAGGCGATTCCGACAAAATTCTTTTCGGAACCATGCACCGCATAAACAAGGGAGACTCGAACGCGCTCCGGTTCATAAGATTATACGCTCAGGATGGAAAACTCGTCGCGGAATACCGCAACACTCCAATCACAAAAGATAACAAGGAGGATGCGGGAATCCAGACGGAGATCCTGGCAACAGGAATATCCGCAGTCTCATTCCTATATCTCTCATATGACGAGTCCAATGCCCTCGCATGGATCGAGGACTGGGACGAGGAAAAAAATAAATTGAACAAGGTACTCCTTCCGGTGGGAGTGCAGATGACTGTCCAATGGGAGAACGGTGACAGCCATTCCTGGCTGAGAAGAACGGCCGGCTCAGGCAAAACCCAGTCGCTCGGCATAAGGAAAACAATCCTTCCGCCGGCACCAAATGCGCCGCCGACATTGCCTTGATAAATATAAGTGAAAGCAGTATAGACAACCATGAAGTTAAATCTGAAATTCAAAATATTGCATCCGCAATCTACAACAAATATAACAACAAAAACTGACGCATTACTTCGAAATCCGAAATCAAACAGAAAGGGTGCCGCCCTCATAGCAGTCCTCTCGATGCTTCTTGTCATAAGCCTCCTCGTGGCCTCGTCTGTGACCCTTTCGCAGATTACAAGCTACATCTCGGCCGAGACCACAAACAGGATAACCTCCGCCTATAGCGCCGAAGGTGCAAGCGCAAGAGCCCTCTGGCTCCTCATGAGCGATAAAAAGAAAAACCCCGAGCGCGAACTTGGGGCAACAGACTACGCGAGCGAGGAGGAAGAAAGATATTTGGCAGACGGAACCAAGCACATGATGACCTTCAATGACACAGAGGTCGAGGTCGGAATCTACGATATGCTGTCAGGAATAAACATCACAGGCCAGCAACCCTCGAGCACACTGAAAAGAACGCCAGAGGATTTCAGAGATTCCGATGCGTCATACGAAGACTACCTAAAGTTCATAGACTGTCTTGACGACTATACCGACTCGGACGCGTTTACCAGACTAAATGGCGCAGAGGAAAAAGAATACCTGGACCTTGGCATGCCGCCACTCCCAAGAAACGGAGCCATGAAGATGAGGGAGGAAATACTCTGGATTCCCAAATGCACCGATTACTTCCAGCCCGATGAGAACGGAATCATGAGCGGATTCCAGATAATACCACCGGAAGGAATGCCCAATGTCGTCGGGAAAAAAAGCTTCTTCTCCGTTACAAAAAGCGATCTTACGAGGGAATGTGGCTTCGATCCAATACAGGCGGATCTGATCATTTCCGCCAGAAAGGGATGGGAGAAAGATAGGAATCCCCTTGCCAATCTTCTCGACGAGGAAACACTCGCAAAACTCAAGGATAAGTTCTCTTTCAAGGAATCAGGATACTACACCTTCATTGTAAAGATCATCCCAAAATACGGGAAAAGCGAAAGACTCCTGAGCATCTCCATGAAGGTTGACAGCAGAATCAGCGGAAACATGTGCAACTTCTACGACTGGCGAATGTTCTGAGTTTATCTTTTCCCACACAAAGCCTGAAGTTCCTCTACGTCCTCGGAAACATATTTCCACGCCATCGCTGGCAAGATATCTCAGAAAAATCGTAATGCGTCAGTCTTTTTTTGGCAAATGGCTTTTTTGGAGGGACGCGCTCCGTCGCGTCCGCCTAAGGCCACAACGGAACGTGGCCCTCCAACACTAAAAAGTGACACATTTAAAAAAATCTGCTTTTTTTATTTTTTTGCTTGATTTATTACTTGTTTGTACTATTTTGTACTAATTAATATTAATATATAATGAAAGGTAATAAAAATGTCATCGTTGGATTATTATGATCCGGAATGGGTTGCAGAAAAGCTCGGACTTGATCGGAACACCGTATATAAATACTTGCAGGAAGGAATCATTCCGTCAATCAGAGTGGGCAAGAAGTGGCTCATATCCGAGTCAAAACTTGTGGATTGGCTGGAGATGGAAACAAAAAATCAGACTGACAAGCGCCGTGAAGCCGCCGCCTCAGCTGCCCACACCGTAGGGAAAATGGATAATTATTCATCTGTTGCCCGTGAAATAATCAAGCAGGCGCATTCTGAAGCCCGACGCTACGTGCATAAGAAACTTGGACAGGAACATTTAGTCCTTGCCATGGCGGGAATAATGAATTTGGGTGTCAAAGCTGACAAAGTGCGCTCACTTTTCGAAAATTTCTGCGAGCAGGGAGAAGGTTCTGTTCCGAGGCGTCTGGGCCGGTCCCCAGATGCCAAGAAGGCTATGCGCTTGGCCGCAGCCGCCGCACGGGATTCAGGGAGCAAAGAGATACAGCCCGAACACCTTCTCCAGGGAATCCTGGAAACCAGAGAAGGCATCGGATTCAAGATATTGTCAAAACTTGGCATTAAAAAGGAGAAAGTATCATGAACAAAACAGTATCTGTCGCTGACGAAGTGGAAAAAAAGGTTGTCAGAATTATTGCTGATCAGGGCGGTGGCCTGCCAATAGAACAGGTAACTCTTGACAGCAAGCTGAAGGAATTGCCATTGGATTCACTTGACATCGTTGAAATCACAATGGCTATCGAAGAGGCGTTTGGACTGGATATCCCGGATGACAATGTGGAGGCCGATATTACAGTAGGTCAGGTAATTGAATATGTACGAAAAAATATTTAGCAAAAATTGCAAATCATGGTTTTAAAGTTTATCCATACTTGAAGCTTTATTTGCCGTCGAAGTTTTGTCTTTCAGCATGCCCGGTCTCGCCTAGACTGGGCATGTCTGGTTTCATCGAAACCAGACCTACTTTTTACGAACTACTCAGGACAGGTCGAGACTGGGCCTATTTTTACCTCAAATCACCAAGCTTAAATTAGTATTTTTTTCAATCCGGTATATCCTGTTATCCTGTCTTAACTAAATAAACTCAAAAGTGGAGCATGGGAAATGAAGAAAAAGGCTTTTCAAGAAACAATCAAGATCGGAACTCTCGTGAACGGACTTCAAAAGGATCCGGCGGAATACATAGGGCAGATTCTGCCCCACGGATTCGAAAGTTTTTCCATCACATTCTGGCAGACAATGGGAGACAAGAATCTCAAGAAGATGGCTGAAGACATCAAGAAGGCACTCGAAGGCAGTGATGCAATTATAAGCTCTCTCGGAGTTTTCGGGAACCCGCTCGAAAATGGAAAACTCGACAGGGAGACCGCAAAGTCCTGGGAAAAAGCAATAGACAACGCGCATCTTTTCGGCTCTAATGTTGTCGCCGGATTTTCGGGAAGGCTCAGGGGAAAATCAATCCCCGATTCCATCCCGCAGCTAAAAAAGATATTTGTACCACTTGCGAAACGTGCAAAAGACAAGGGAGTCAAAATTGTATTTGAAAACTGCGACATGGGTGGAACGTGGCAGAGCGGCGACTGGAACATAGCCCACACGCCTCCGGCCTGGGATATGATATTCGATGCCATCCCCTATGACAACGTCGGACTCGAATGGGAACCCTGCCATCAGATGGTGAAACTCATTGACCCGATGCCTCAGTTGAGGAAGTACGCCGGAAAGATTTTCCACGTCCACGGCAAGGATGCCACAATATACTGGGATGTCGTAAGGGAATATGGAGTCTTCGGGGCGAAAAAGTTCGCATTCCACAGGACTCCGGGCTTCGGCGACTCCAATTGGACCGACATAATTTCCGAACTCAGGATCGGCGGATTCAAAGGATCAATCGACATCGAAGGATGGCACGATCCGATATACCGCGGCGATCTCGAGATGACAGGCCAGGTTCACGCACTGAACTATCTTAAAAATTGCAGAACACAGTACGTTGAAAACCCGCAGGAATGAAAAACCTGGAATTTGAAAAGCTATGGTTTTTCACTTGAGCCGATTGTAAAAGTCGAATTATAAAGGAGCGCGGGTTTTCCAACCCGCGACTATATTCCTCTTGGCGGGTAAGAAAACCCGCCCTTCGTTGCTTTTGCCTCGGTTCCTGCGGTTTTCATTTTGCTCGTTGCATTGCTATTCGCATATGTTGCTCACAATGATCCATTCCGCTCTATAAACCCTGCGGAATTTGCCGATTGTCCAGAACTACAGAAAATCGCCATAACAATAAAGTCTGGAAATGCTGAGCTTATCCAGAAAGAAAAAATATTAGAGAAAATTCCCGACTATGAAGATGACGAGACACCCAAGCATCTGAAGAAGAAGGCGGAAGACTTCCTGAAAAGAATCGAAAATTCAAGCTCCACTCCGCTTCCGCCTCGGAAATGATAAAAACCGTCAAATGATCTACGATGATTTATCGGACATATTTCAAGTTCAACTTTAAAATTGTCCCAAAAGTGCTACTTTCAACTCGAAAGCCTGATTTGAAATCAGCTCAAAATAATCTCATTTCTTCAATTCAATTTTTTCCTTTTCTTTAAATTTTCCAGACAGTGTCTGGAAAGTTTCATTGTTGTCCGAATAAATACGCGACACTGTCGCGTATTTCGCTATATATCGCCCGTGCCTCTCCCCAGTGATTGATAATTCTGTATGTATTGCCGGTAAAATGCCAGACGCTGTCTGGCAAATTGACACTGTCGGAGATTCTTCAGACAGTGTCTAAATAATCTGTTGTGGCCGGAGCAAGTAGAACTTTTTCATTTGGCTTAGGTTTACAAAGCCAAATCCGCGTCCATAACGTTTGCTTAGATCGGCAGACAGTTGTTCGAGTAATTCCTCACCATACTATCTGGTCGGTTTGTAGGTTTTTGTTTCATGATTCCATTTTCCATTTGAATGATTCAATTGTAAAACTGCGGTTTTGACAAGCAAAACCCTCCATTTTTACGCCTGTTTGCGGGTTAAAAAACTGTTTTTCAACAGCATTCTATCTACCTTTGCCTGAGCGGTTTGTCCTGGAAGAAGCAGGCGCATGATCTTTGCGAGCCGGGTAGATTTTCGAGGGGCGGAATTTCATTTTTGCATTTTTGCTCTGCGGCGGGGCATCTCGGGTGGAAGACACATCCGCTGGGCGGGTTCACCGGTGACGGCACATCTCCCGGGAGGAGTATCCTGAGTTTTCTGGTTTCAGGATCGAGTGTGGGGACTGCGGAAAGAAGCGCCTTTGTATAAGGATGTCTGGGGGTCTTCACTATTTCTGCGCTGGTTCCTGTCTCCATCACCTTGCCAGCATACATCACTATGATCCTCGAGCTAATATGTTCGACAACAGCAAGATCGTGCGCAATGAAAAGATATGAGATGTCTGTCTGTTTCTGAATTTTTATGAGAAGGTTTATGATCTGCGCCTGGACGCTCACATCCAGGGCAGAGACGGGTTCGTCGGCTACAATCAGCTTGGGGTTCACCGCGAGAGCCCTGGCTATCCCAATCCTCTGCCGCTGACCGCCGCTGAACTGGTGCGGATACCTGTTTATGTGCTCGCGGTTCAACCCGACCATCTCCATGAGCTCGTATATCTTTTGCATCCGCGACTCTTTATCAAGAACACTGTGAATTCTTATCACCTCATCGAGGGCCGAATAGATTGTCATCTTGGGATTCAGCGAGCCATAGGGATCCTGGAATATCATCTGGAAATCTTTTCTGGATTCCCTTAGCTGCCTTCCTTTCAAGCCGGTTATATCGCGACCACCGAGGACGACCTTGCCTTCGTGAATGTCCTCGAGCCTGACAATCGCCCTGCCCAGTGAACTCTTTCCGCATCCGCTTTCTCCGACGAGACCGAGAGTTTCACCTTTTCCAATCTGGAAACTGATGTTGTTGACGGCCTTCACAAACTTTTTAGGCTTGAACAGGCCGCCGCGCACCGGGTACCAGACCTTGACATTTTTTATTTCGAGTAATGGCATCTACAGTAGTGCTCCTCTCTGGATTCCTTCCATTCGGGAATTTTTGTCGCGCAAAGCTGGCGTTCATTTTCACTCAATGTATCGGCAAGCGGGCATCGCCCGTAGAAACGGCAGCCCGGCGGGTAGTTCAGGGGAGAGGGGACATTCCCCCTGATGGTGGTGAGATCTTCCTTCGAGTGTCCGAGCTTGGGAACAGCCTCGAGCAGAGCCTTCGTGTATGGATGCAGTGGTCGGTGTATTATTTCGCCGACGTTTCCAGATTCCACCGAGTGCCCCGCATACATTATGACGACTCTGTCCGCCATATCCGAGACAATTCCCAGGTTGTGCGTGACTAGAATTATCGTCATGCCGCGCTTTTCCCGGATGCTGCGGAGGAGATCCAGTATCTGCGCCTGAATTGTTACGTCAAGTGCGGTTGTGGGTTCGTCGGCCACGAGCAGATCCGGTTCGCCGGCAAGCGCCATAGCTATCATGACTCTCTGCTGCATGCCACCGCTCAGTTCGTGCGGATAGCACTTAAGCTTTTCCATCGGCTCAGGGATTCCAACCTGTGCAAGCAGTTCGGCGATCTGCCCTTTTATATTCATAGAAGCCTTTCCCGACAGCTTTATGGATTCTGCAATCTGGTCGCCGACACGGAATACGGGGTTGAGCGAAACTGAGGGCTCCTGGAAAATATACGCAATGCCGTGTCTGCGATATTCGCGGAGTTTCGAAGGTGAAAGTTTGAGGACATCTATATTCTGTCCATTGTGATTGAGCCTTATGCTTCCGCCAGCATATACGCCGGGAGGTTCGGAGACAAGCCTGGCAAGGGCGAGGCAGGTGACACTCTTTCCGCATCCGCTTTCACCCACAATTGCAAGGATCTCACCCTTCCTGACCTCGAAGCTGAGATTGCTAACGGCAGGCGCGAGCTTTCCATCGGAGGAGAATGAAATTGAAAGATCCTTTATTTCAAGAAGGTTCACTTGGAGGGCTCCGCTGATTCAGTGTTTTTACCGTCCTTGCCCTTGGGGGAGCCTCCCATTTCCTTATCTATGGAGACAGCGAAAATTCCGAAGAGCCTGTGTTTCTCGTATATTTGCCTTTTCTTCTGATCTTTTTCGGCAGAAAAACTTTTCTTTCCGGCATCCACGGCACTTTTGATGAGGGTTTCCGCATGTGTCCAGCCGTCATCCGTCTTCAGATAGCCGGACTTTGTGTAAAGTTCGTTTTCTATCTTGATTTTATTTCCATCAGCAAATTTTTTCTTCTTTTCCTTGTAGTCCTTCTCAAATTCGTACACTTTATCCCTTGAAATCTTGTCGGCGATGTCGGCATCGAACAGATATCTGAATTCATCCATGATGTCGCTCACTCTGTATTTCTTTTCATCCACTATCACAAACACGCCCTCCGTTCCTTCGAACGTTCCCTTTATCGAAGAATTATTTGGGCGATTTAAAAGAAACTCCACTTTATCTCCCTTTTTTACCGGTATAAACCTTTTCGTGATCTCAAGTATCTTGTCGCTGTATTGGCGCGTCTGGAATTGTTCACGGACAAGCTCGGCGAGCTTTTTTTCAATTTCCTTGTTGATTTCTTCGGGTTTCTCCGAGGCAGGGACAATTGGCAGAGACACGCCCAGCTTTTCAGCGGCGGTCTTTTCCGCCTGAACTGCATCGAATTCCCCGAGTTCTCTGAATTCCTTCAAAATCAGTGCCTTCTGACCATCATATGACCCGATGACATAGAGCGTGGCCGCACCCAGCACCACGAGCGGGATGGCAATCATAAAGAGCGTTAAAAAAATGTTAGCGGCACTTCTTTTCATAGTAATTCCATTCACAAATTACATTTTTCGCATCATCTTTTTTTTAAAGGAATCAAGGTCGCAAATATAATTTGTGAATCCTGTTTTACAAACCTCCGCTTGGGTTGGCGACAACAAGCTTAAAGAAAATCTTACACAATTAATTTAATTAATCATTCGTTCAAACACAATCTCCGAATGGAATAATTTAGACCGAAGAACGGCGCAATTTGTAGTTTTGTGCCATTAGATCGGCTATTTTTACTTGTAAGGAATTCCTACAGTTTTCTTGTCAGGAAAGATACTTATCGGCGAGGTGCCAGTAATAGAAGGCTTCCAGCGAGGTTTTGCGCAATTTGCTTAGATGTTCGAAGCGCCTGTTCAAAGTAAGTCCAGCAATTTCTTGAGGGCTTGGCACCGTACGGATATTGGGTAGTATAACATCGAATCGCCTGTTTTTTATAAGTGCTGCCAGCAGTGCGACGCGCGCCGCCGGGATTCTGGCCGTAGGAACACTGAATTTCTGCCCAAGAACGTGACTGTCCATAGCCTTGATCCCGCTTCGCAGGAAAATCGTTTTGGAGTTCTTCTCCTCTTTATTAAGATCCAATTGTGAAATCCAATATGAGGTATCCAAGGAATCATCGAGTGCTTGTTCACGAGTAAACCCGCCCCCGCGTGCTCTATTCTGTACTGTGAACAAGCGTTCATAGGCGTCTGCAACAACTTGCAGATCATCTGCAAGCATGAAAAGTTCGCCAACATCAAAGAGTTGTTTAAGTACGCGAATGGGCTTTGGTTCAGGCTTCCGTCCACCCGGAATCCGAGGAGGTGGATCGTATAAAACTCCAATGGTTTCTGGTGCAAAAGCCGTCAGTTTATCGCCCAATAGACAATCTATTGTAGGGACTTTGACTTTTATCTCATGTTCCACTTCGATGAAATCCATTGCGATGGGTTTGAATACAGTCTTAGGGTATGTTACATCGCCAAGCAGAACATCAAGCTGAAGCGGCCAATCTTGGCCTTTGGTTGGTGAGTTGTATGGTATCTGGAAATGGCGCGTCGGGGGATTTTCACGGTCCCTCCAATCCTGATATACATATTCTCCAAAAGGTGTTTGGCAGACTTGCTTGAGGACACGCTCGAGTTCGCGCATAGCAACTGGGGTGGCAATATCAACATCTATTGAAAGCCTACGCATCGGCTGAATGTGAAGCAATAGGCTCGTGCCTCCCTTGAATACAAAATCAAGATCAGCCTCCACCATCCGCCCAACCAATTCCAAGGCATAAATGCAAGTTTCCACAAGCTGGGAATCTCTTGCTCCAAGAGCTTTCGACTGTCGAACAATCCAATCCTGCTGAAAACATCTGTCAGTCAGCATAAAGGGCCAATTTTGAGCTTAATAATTTTATAGGATATCTTTTATCTTAGGGCTTCTTACCTCGTTTTATTTGATACAAAACCAATTCATCATTGGAGAATTTATGCTAAATCATCCATTAATGCATCAAGATTTGAGCAATGTCAATTGCGTCTAGTTTAATATCACAAGCAGTATAGATGTTCGTATTTTAAGTTCATAAAACAATGCATTATTGCAGGATTTACGGCAATTCCTGCAATAATGCATTGTTTTCGCCAAACATGTCAGCCTGTGAAATCTCGCGTTTCCCGGCATAGTAAAGCAGGCTTCCCCATGAGATTCTTGAGGTGGATGCCAAGTTGATTGCCATATCCCGGTATTCGCCCTTTCCCATTATGTTGAGCACCTTGTTTTCCATGAAAAGATCAACCAAGACACCCTCTGGAGGGCTGTTGTGTGCTTCACGGGGTGCGATCGTAACCAATGGCCGCACGACAACCGTCTTTCCGTTCGGAAGAACTTCATCCGCCCGGTTGACACCAGGATTGAGATGAACCATGTAACCGGCTCCCCTCAACACGTCGGCAACTGCCGACATGCCATCCTTTTCCACGTTGACAAAAGTGATGAACTTGGCCAGGAGATGGTGCATCCAGGGATTGATCTGCTGTGTGGACCAGCAAGTGAACTCGAGAAGGGGAAATTCCTTCTCCAGCAACTTGACGATTTTTGACACCGGTTTGCGGTCGAACTCGAACTTTGTCTTGATCCGAGAGTACCATCCCCTACCTGCATCATAGACAACACCTTCAGCCATTGCATCACTCATATATCTCCGCAATGTGCCGCATTTGATTTCAATCCCTTTCTCTTTGAGCATGGAACAAACGGTGTCAATATTGAAATAAGGGGAGAGTTTCTTGAGTTCCGGAAGAAGAATTGAGAAGAGATCCGACTTAATGCTACGATGCAAGGCGGTATTACCGATAACAGGATGACCGGTGCAATCTGTTTTTTCCACCTGTGAATTATCGGGAGGGTTTTTCATCAAATTATATCCTAAAAAGCCTTTAGTTTTTCGCCGAGGTTATGTTTCAAATTCCATTTCTTCGTCGTATCGAGGGCAAGTTCGAGACAGATGAAGAATTGGTCTTTATTTGTTTTGAAGTGCTCCACGGTTTCAGTTTCAATCTTTGCATCAAGGCAGATAAGTGATTTCTTGAAGGCATCCTTGGCAAGAAACACTTCATTTTTCTTAAACTCGGGACGGCGTGTGAGCAAGCAGTCGAGCATAAAACCATTTTTCAACAGCACTTCGTGCAGAATCTTGTCTTTGTCGAATTGAATGTCGAAGGTGGCTTCTTTGTCGCGGATGTACTGCTTGAGCAATTCGATGTTCTCCTCCTCACTCTTTGTCGGGTCAGGAGCAAATTCCACACGCGGGAACGCCGACTTGGACAGCGTGTAAACCTTGAATCCTGAATCCGCCAGAGGCAGTTGCCCGTTATATCCATTTATAACACGTTTGCAGCGATCAATTGTTATGTCACTGATCTTCTTTAAGCCCAGTTCCAGCGCACGGCGACCGGTGGAGCTCTTGTCGGAAATAGCTTCGGGAAATTGGACAAGGATAAACTTCCTCCTGCTATTTGCCAGCATTACCGCATGACCCGTTGAACCTGAACCGGCGAAAATATCCAACACGATATCATCTTCGTCGCTGAGATAGTCCACCAGCTTGCGAATGTCATCGTAATTCTTGGGATTATCGAAAACCTTCTTGCCCTCGAAGATTTTTTGGAACTCCTGTGTTGCCGTTTGTGCATAGCTGAACATCACGCTTCGCAGAGCCTGGGTCTTGTTGTCGAAGAGGTTTGTTCGAACGCATGGTATAGTTTTCTCGTCCGGCCCGAAAACTATACGCCCTCTCTTGTGTTCCTGCCAGAAGCGTTCGGCAGTTGGCCATACCCAGCCCCTGCTTGGCTGCTTGCATGGTTTTCCAGTATTTGGATGGCAGATTTCATAAGTTGGGCCACCACCCCCGGGCCAGCTAGGGTTTCCATCATCCCTATATGGGCCTTTTTCATCCACCTTTGTGAAACGTGTCAATGGTTGGCGTGCATCATCATCTTCCCAAGTCTCATAGTGTTCCGAGAGTCCTTCTTTTACTTTCGTCCAATCGTCTTTGTGTTTCTTGCGGAGTTTCTCGAAAATCTCGCGGACTTCGTCCACTCCTTCTTTGTCGGCACGAAGCATTAGCCCCATCTCTTGCAACAGTAACTTGTCCTTCGCGTAAACAAGCATGTATTCGTGTCCCACCGAGAAGAATTTCGCATCGTTTTTCCGGTTCTTATCCCAAACCAGTGTTGCGATGAAATTTTCTTCGCCGAAAACTTCATCCATAAGACGAGACAGATTGAAAACTTCGGCATCGTCAATACTAATGACAATGAATCCGTCATTGGTGAGCAGATGACGTGCAACCAGCAAACGGCTGTGCATCATGGATAACCAGTTGGAGTGAAAGCGACCGGCACTTTCTGCATTCGTGTCCACTTTAATACCCGCTTCTGTAACGCCAGTTTGTTCCCAATACGGTTTGTTATCCTCGGTGTAATAGTCAGAATAGATGAAATCTTTGCCGGTGTTATATGGCGGGTCAAAATACATGAGCTTGATGCGTCCGCGATAGGCAGAGGTAAGCAGCTTTAGTACTTCCAGATTTTCACCTTCGATGATAAGGTTTCCATTTGCCTTGCCCGGATTTACGGAACGGGTAGAATCATACACCAATGCGGTTTTTGCCGGAAGAAAAGCACTGCGCTTGGATTTTGTCTTGCCGTACCAGCGGAAATCGTAGCGCTCGGTCTCGCTGACGAGAGCGGGGTCGATGATTTTTTTGAGTTCATCCAAGTTCAGTTTCCCTTCGTTGCTGAACAGGTCAGGGAAAGACTCTTTTAGTTTGTCCAGCCGTTCCCTGTTGAGGTCTGGGCTGAATGGCAGAAGATCATTAAGTTTTTCTTTCATGTCTGAGGAACTTTCGTTTTAAAATCGGAGTTATAATCTTTCACTGGTGCGACATAGGGGCGGTATGATAGTTTGGCTTCGATACCAAGTGCGTCAAAGTGCTTTATTGCGCACTTGATTTTCAATCGTTCGCTGTCAGTAAGCGACCTGGTGTCGTCCACGTTATTGGTACTTTTTGTTTCGATTACGAAGTAGTAGTCGTTTTCAGTGCCATCGCGGAGATTTCGACGTTTCAGCACTAGTCCGAAGTCAGGCTGATACATGCCAATGGGTGTTGGGATCTCATAGAATTCCGGCAGCTTGAGAAAACAAACGACTTCGTTGTCTTTGTCTGCTGCGTTTGCGAATTCGCGTTCAGGAACGCTGTTATGAGAACAGATGGCGTGATCGTACACGCCATGATTAGGTGTTGGTTCAACTGGGAAAAATGTTTCAACTACCGGTTCTAGTGCGGCTAGAGGCAAACTTTCGCCGGTGAGCCGGTAGCTCAGTGTCCGGAGCATTTCGTCCAGTTCGATAGCGCGGATCTGTGCACAGGCAAGTGCAAGAAACTTAGGAGGATTTTTGCCAATTGTGGATAGGTTTGTCAATCCCACTACTATCTTTGCAACAGTAGGGTAGGAAAGTGCAGTGTTCTCACTAAGTTCCTCGATAAGATCGAGTGGGGAAAAAGTAGCATGGAGTTTTTGAACTTCGCGTCCGACTTCATCACTGGCGATTCCGGTTGTCGCGATGCTTCTGATACGGGTCAAAACGACTTGTGCTTCGTAGTCTCCAACAGTCAGCCCATTTAGTGCCTCGATGGCGCGTCGAACAACTTCATCCTCTCGAAAGAGGACGGTATAATCGGTCTTTCGGGCAAGTTTTTCCCAGAATGACTTGAATGCAGTGGATTCATATAGCTTTGTGCGCCTGACAGTCTGCTTCGTGTCTTGTCCCTTGTGTTTCTTACGAAGTTGACTACCGGCAGCACTGGTTCCATAAATTTCAGCAATCTGTTTTTGGTATTGGGCGGCGAAAGTTTCATAGGTCTCGTTGGGAACGACTGTCAGGAGATTTATTTCCTCTCCTTCCTTTGTGCCTTCGGTATCATAAATCCGTTGACCTACCTGATTCCGGCAGATGCGAAGGCCACGACCTAGTTCCTGCCGTTTCTTTTCATCGCTGAAGGATTGGTTGAGAGTGGCAATGTTGAAAACGTTTGGGTTGTCCCATCCGACACCAAGTGCTGAGTGGGTAAATATGAATTCAACGGGATTATCAACACTGAGCAGTGATTCCTTGTCCCGGAGAATGAGGTCAAAAATCTCTTTGTTCTTAAGCATTGCATTTTCGCTATCAGTGTATTCCTCACTGCCGGTTTTAGCAAAGTAATAGCCCTGGGCAGAAGTGATCTGGTCGGGCGTTGGATCGGTTGAGTGAAACTCGCGAAAGACGGATGCATATTCTTCAAGGAACAGAGTCTTTATTATGCCGTTATCCCTTATGTAGTTGTCCACGCGGTCAATGAAGATAAGCGAGAGTGGCTTTATTCCGAGCTCCAACAGACTGGTACGGACTTTTTCGCGGCGCTCGTTAAGACCAAATTTCTTCTGGAAATGCCGACGTATAAGCCATTGTAGCTGCTGACGGAACAGACCGGAGAAATCTGCGGCACGTTCATGTTCAAGGATCTCTATGCCATTGGAGAATTTCACGTGCCATTTCCCATCATGCAGACTTTTATAGATACGGTCAATTGCGAATCCTCGATAACTCAAATTACCGGAGGCCTCTTCCAGATCTGATCTGCATTTCAGCCAGTTTGTCTCCTTCCACTTGAATTCATCGCCTTTTCTTCGCCAGAGATTGAGCTTGGCTTTTGGATCATGACCAGCCTTAGTCTGAACATCGACTAGTTCGATCTTAAGCGTGGCTTCATCGTTTTTCTCGGCAACAGACAATACTTCAATCTTTTTCACCATGCCCTGCTGATAGGCATCGAAAGGTGTAAGTTGGTAAAGCAAATTCTTGACAACTTTGTGCGTGGCAGAATAACGGAGTTTGACGAGAGGATTAAGGGTTGCCAATCTCGTAATGGCGGCTTCTGTATCCATGCCTTCTTGTGGTTCGTCCATGATTATGACAGGCTGGCATTTTCCGAGGGCTTCCAGATACGTCATCCCAAGAAACGAATCGTCCCGGCCTTGTTGGTTGATGATACGGTCGTTTGCGGTGATAGACTGAATCGTCATAACCATGATTTGCGTTTCCGTGTCTTCTATGAAGTGGCGAAGACGGGAAAGTTTGCTACTGTCATACTCGAATAAGGTGGGCGTAAAACCGTACCGGTCAGCCAATGGTTTTTTGAACATATCAAAGGTTGATAGGACCCCTTCCTTAATGGCAATCGATGGTACGAGAATGATGAATTTCGTGAGCCTATATCGTTGGAAGAGTTCATAGATCGTGCGAAAATAAACTAGCGTCTTGCCGGTTCCCGTTTCCATCTCTATGCAAATGTCGTTATCAGGGCTGAGTCTTGCTTCGTCTTTTTGCACCCCTGTTTGTACTATAATACGTTCTTTGTTTTCATCGATTTGGGCAGGAGTCAAGTCCGTAATGTTGGCCTGTATTCCAAACAAGTTGGAGTTGTCAAATGAATTGCGGACTTGACCCTCAAAGATGGCAACAACGGCATGTATGGCTTGTCGCTGGTATTCAAGGTCTTCGAGAGGCAGATTCATACTCGTTTATACTTCAATTTTACTGATTTGGTTTTTATTGTAACCGGAAGCGCGAAGGAACCCGATAAGTGCATCAAAGAATTCGATATCCCTATTGTTTTCAAAAATACCCGCAAACTTTTTCAGTAGAGTATTGCTTCCATCATTAGTGAAGAATTTTGAGCTCACAACGAATCCAATTCATTTACTTTGGTTATACTTATTTCATCAATATGGAGTTCAGCTTCAATGTAATCTGATAATCTGATTTTTCAAGACAATTGAAAAATCCTGTTGAGATGATACAGTTCAAGGCAGAATGTCGCTAAGTTAAGCCAAGTAACGCGGGGTACCACCCCGCGACTTTCCTCGGGGAGATTCCCCGAGTTACTCAAATTCAGGCTTAACTTAGCAACATTGGTTCAAAGCAAATATATAATGAAGATTTTACTATGCAGACAATACGTGAAACAAAGACAAGCAATGCTGATACAATCTTACTTCCGGTTCCAAAGTCCTTCAGGAACATGAAAATTGAATTCACAAAGATGCACGGAGCGGGAAATGATTTCATAATCATGTTCTCCGGGGTCAAGCCGCCGCTTGAAAATCCGGGAAAAATCCCCGAGATATGCTCCAGGACAAGAGGGATTGGAGCCGACGGAATAATTTTCATCTCGAAAACCGGCGATGCCAACAGCTTCAAGATGAAATACTACAACAGCGATGGATCCGCTGCAGGAATGTGCGGAAACGGATTAAGATGTTCAGCCCTCTATGCTCATCACCATCTGAAGGCGGACAGGAATATCAGGTTTTTCACCGACTCGGGAGTCCTGGACACTCTCGTCACAGGCAAAAATTCCGTTAAAATTGATATCCCCGTCACGAAAGAATTTGCAAAGACACGCCTGCTTGGCAGAACTGTCTATTACGGCTCAACCGGAGTACCGCATGCAGTCATGATAGTGGAGGACATCGACAAGGTGGATGTCGCCGGAACCGGCCGCAAAATAAGATTCCACAGCTTCTTCGGGAAAGCTGGCACCAATGTGGATTTTGTTTCATTCCCTGAAAAGGAAAACGGAGTTTTCAAGATAAGAACATATGAGAGAGGCGTCGAGGGGGAAACTTGCGCCTGCGGTACGGGAATTTCCGCCGCCGGTCTCTGCCTCAGTCAATTTTTCAGTGTAAAATCCCCTGTGACATTTATAACACCGGACAAAGATATTCTGAAAGTTGAAATCAATTTTTCAGGTGATATGTTTTCCGGTTTGAAACTTGAAGGCCCCGCAGTGGAGGTCTTCACCGGAACATTAAAATCAGGAAGATAAAAATGAAACTCGAAGGTGTTTACACAGCGATCGTAACCCCTTTCAACAAGGGAAAAGTTGATTTCAAAAAACTGGCCGAACTTGCGGAACTGCAGATAAAGGCGGGAGTCCAGGGCATCGTCCCTGTTGGAACAACTGGAGAATCCCCCACTCTGACTCTCGAAGAGCACATCAAGGTCATAGAAACTGTAATAGACACCGCCAATGGAAGATGCACAATCATAGCAGGCACAGGCGCCAACTCCACTTCCGAGGCCATCGAACTCACTCAATTGGCCAAGAAAGTCGGAGCTAACGCCACGCTCCAGGTCACCCCCTACTACAACAAGCCGACACAGGAGGGACTCTACCTTCATTTTTCCACTATTGCCGATGAGATTGGCCTTCCTGTAGTTCTCTACAACGTCCCGGGAAGATGTGGAGTCCCAATTGCCATCGAAACCATCGCCAGACTCTCAAAAAACAGCAACATCATAGCGGTGAAGGAGGCTGGCGGAAGCGCCGAAAGAGTCAGCTCCATTCTCGATGCCTGCGAAATAACAGTTCTAAGTGGCGATGACAGCCTTACACTGCCGATGATGGCGATCGGCGCAAAAGGCATCATAAGCGTCGCCTCGAATCTGGTACCCAGGGAAATAGTGGAAATGGTGAATGCGTTCCTTTCTGGAAATATTTCCAGGGCGGAAAAGATACACAGAATTCTCTATCCGCTTTTCAGAGATCTTTTTGTGGAATCAAATCCGATCCCGATCAAGGCCGCAATGGCCATGAGGGGAATGATCGAGGAAAGCTACAGGCTTCCACTGTGCCCGATCTCAGCCAAGAACAGGGATCTGCTCGCAAAGACACTCGACACCTTCAGCAAAAAGGCCGGGCAGATTTAATCGTCGCTGAAAGATGGGGCGGGAAGAGAATTATCCGCCACACATGAAGCACAAAAAATCGCATCAATCTAAGGAATAAATATGAAACTTGAAGAGAAGCTCAGGCAAGAGGCGTTGGACTATCACTATTCCGGATGCCCCGGGAAAATTTCGCTGAACATCACGAAACCATGCGAAACACAGAAAGAACTCTCCCTCGCCTACACTCCCGGCGTGGCCGTCCCCTGCCTTGAAATCAGGGATAACCACGAAAATGTCTGGAAGTATACTGCAAAAGGAAACATTGTGGCAGTCGTAAGCGATGGAACCGCCGTCCTGGGGCTCGGGAACATTGGAGCCGAGGCTGGAATCCCAGTGATGGAGGGAAAAGCCGTCCTGTTCAAGAGATTCGCCGACATTGACGCCTTTCCGATCTGTCTTTCGGGAGTCAGCGACGAAAATGGAAACACCGACGCGGACAAGCTGATCGAGACCGTTGAAAGGCTCGAACCAGTTTTCGGGGGGATAAACCTCGAAGACATCGCCGCCCCCGCCTGTTTCAAGGTGGAGACGGTTCTCAAGAAACAGCTTTCGATTCCGGTTTTCCACGACGACCAGCATGGAACCGCAATCATCTCTCTCGCCGCCCTTATGAATGCCCTGAAAATGGTGGAAAAAAAGATAGAAAATGTGAAATTTGTCGTGAACGGAGCTGGCGCGGCTGGAATTGCCTGTTCGGAATATTATATCAGTGCGGGAGCAAGACGTGAAAATTTCATCCTCTGCGATTCGAAAGGCGCAATCTACAAGGGCAGAACGATAGGAATGAATCCGGAAAAAGAAAGGTTCGCCGCTGAAACATCGGCCAGGACACTTGAGGATGCCATCAGAGGTGCAGATGTTTTCCTGGGCCTTTCGGTCGCGAACTGCGTCACGAAGGAAATGGTACGATCAATGGCATCCGGCCCGATAATTTTCGCAATGGCAAACCCTGTGCCGGAAATCATGCCGGACATCGCCTTCGCCGCAGGTGCCGCCGTAGTCGGAACCGGGAGGAGCGACTTCCCCAATCAGATCAACAACGTCCTCGGATTCCCCGGAATCTTCAGGGGCGCACTCGACACGCACGCCACCGACATAAACGAGGCGATGAAGTTTGCCGCCTCGAAAGCGCTTGCCGAAATCCCATCCGAAAAAGTCCCGCCAAATATTGCTAAAGCTCTTAAAAAAGCATATCCTGAAGATGCGAAAACTGGAATTTTCGACGGGAATTGCCCTCTGAACAAGAGATTCGTGATTCCCAAGCCCTTCGACTCAAGGGTCGTCCCGAGAGTTGCCAGATATGTCGCCGACGCCGCAATGAAGACCGGAGTCGCGCAGATACAGATTAAGGATCTCGACACCTACGAGAAACAGGTCGCGGAAAGAGTCCTCAAAAATCTGGAAAAAATGTCAAAGTAAATGTCTCCGCATTATTGAATTTCAGGGCAGTTTGAATATCTTTTTTGATTAATATCCTTATCAAAATGAGGGGAAATAATGGAATCGGAGCTCTGTCTCCAACCAGAGTTGGATTTGAACATAATAGATGGAAAACGTCTCTGGAAAACGGAGGGGCTCTTTTCCGACCATTACCTCAAGGCGAAAATCAAGGAAAATCCGTGGTGGCCTGGAAATGGTGAAGTCGAAAAAACATGGATTTTCTGCAAAGATCTCTATTCGAGACGGAAGGTGCCGTGCGCAAAAAACAATGAAGTCTTTACAAGACGCGAGCTGATTGTTCCCATCCTTGAAAATCTCGGCTATGCCTGGACTGACAACCTAAGATTGCCGGCTGGCAGTCTTGACTTGGAGCCGGATTACCTTCTCTTCGCATCGAAGGAGGAAAAGGAAAATCTGATAGACAAGGATAAGGAGGCTCGATTCAAGGCCGCAATTGGAATTTTAGAGGCCAAGAAACTGCATCACCCACTTTCTCAAATCAGCAAAACCCAAGGACGCTACCCGCATCAGCAGATAAGAGATTATTTGAACGAGGCACAGACAGTCAACTGGGGAATCCTTACAAACGGCAACGAATGGCGCCTTTATTGCCGTGACGCAAAACCAAGCCATTATTTTTCCATCAGTCTTGAGTCGGCTTTGAGCTCCCTTGAGAATTTCAAATTCTTTTATGTGCTTTTCAGTTCTTCGGCATTTGTCAGAGACAACGACGGCAAATGCAGGCTGGATTATGTTAAAACTGGGGCATTCAGCGCACAGACGGAATTGGAGAATGATCTGAGAAAAAGAGTCTTCGGCATTGTCGAGAATCTTGCAAATGGATTTTATTCGCACACGGAAAACAGGATACGGGAAGAACAATTGTCTGTGTTATATGACAGCTGCCTGATTCTTCTCTATAGGCTTTTGTTCGTCCTTTATGCAGAAGGGCGCAAGCTTCTGCCCGTGGAAGATACAAGACGCAAATACTCCAAAGAGCTTTCGCTTGCGAGACTTGTCTGGACATTGAAGAATTTCAAGGACTATGACAGCCATACTCGCACACATCTTTACGATGAAGTCCTTGAACTTTTTCATCTGATAAATGGCACCAATGAAAAGAAAAACGAGGAATATTCCGTCCCACGCTACAATGGTGGACTCTTCAATCCGGATAAATATCCCCTGCTCAAGGCATGGAAACTACCCGATTTCATCTTTGCAGATGTTTTGAGGAGTCTCCTTTTCAATCCCGTCCCGGAACCGGGACAGCCTTCTCTTCCAGTAGAAACCGTGGATTATTCAGACCTGCGTGTTCAACAGCTCGGCTCAATATATGAAGGGCTTCTCGAGCATCGCCTTGTTTCTGAAGGCGGAACCCTTGTGCTGAAAAATGACAAGGGCGAACGCAAGGCGACCGGAACTTACTACACGCCTGATTACATAGTCAAATATATTGTCGAGCAAACACTTGGCCCGTTGGTCCAGAAAATAGAAGAAAATAAAGATGTGAAAAAAGGGAAGAAGAACTCGTTTGCCAGTGAAATATTGAAATTGAATGTATGCGACCCGGCGATGGGCTCCGGTCATTTTCTTGTTGAAGCCACTTGTTTTCTTGCAGACAAAATCATCTATCACTCGACTACACAATTCAAGATCGTCAAGAAAAAAGGTGTTGCCCAGGATGAGGAAGAATCTGCCAACTGGCGGCGCCGTGTCGTTGAATCCTGTGTCTATGGAGTTGACATCAATCCGCTCGCCGTCGAGCTCGCCAAACTTTCGCTGTGGCTCATAACTGTTTCTTCTCAAAGCCCTCTAAACTTTCTCGATCATCATCTCCGATGTGGCAACTCTCTTGTCGGCGCACGCATGGACCAGCTGATACAGCTCCCGGAAAAGAAAAAAAACGGGAAGCCGCAAATATCCGATGGACAGATGCTTTTTACCTTCGGACGCGACATTGAGAAGGATATCGCACGGGCTATCAAAGGAATACGGCAGATTGAAAGCTCCGAGAGCAACACTATTGAATCGGTAAAAGTAAAGGAAAAACTTTGGAATGAGAACATAGTGCCTGCGCTTGAATCCTATCGGAAAATCGCAGATCTCTGGACAAGCTCCTACTTCGGAAACGAGATGGACGAAGGCGATTACCATAAATCCATAGCGAAAATAATGAGTGGGAAAAATATTCCCAATCCTGCCACTGAAATATACCGGTTCTTCCACTGGGAACTCGAATTTCCAGATGTCTTTTTCAACGATGACGGCTCCAAAAAACAAAATCCCGGATTCGATGCAGTTGTCGGAAATCCGCCATATGGTCATCTTCTTGATGAACATGAAAATTTACTGGTGGAACAAACTTTCTCCTCTGCTGTTGGGATAAAGGATGTCTTCGGAATGTTTATAGAGTGCGGAACGATTTTAAACAGAAAGGACGGTTTCTGCGGATGGATTGTTCCGAGCGGATGGCTTACAGCACAAAAATATCTTTGTCTTCGTAAGATTGTTGTTATGTATCTTACTCCACAAAGAATTGTTCATCTTCCATATAATGTTTTTGGTGACGCATATATTGATTGTATCGTGTTTGTTGCAAAAAAATCAATCCCGATTTCGCAAGATATTTGTTTGATAAAGAGGTTTGGAAATCGCGAACATATAGATCAAATACCATCCTCTGAAACGTCATATTCATTAATTCATATACAGACTTGGCTTGACGATCCTGATAATATGATGGTCACGGAATCGGGACCGGGCCAGTGGATCAGGAACTGGCAGCGTCTGCACAACTTCATATCTCTTGGTGAAATCCTCGTTGTAAGTAGGGGAATCACACCATATCTCGAGCCGACAGAAAAAGACTTTCGCCAAAAGACACTTGGCTTTTTCGGTTCAGTAGGACGATACCTCCTAGATACCGAGAGATTTTCAACCGTTGTTTATGACCCATCTTTAATGGAATACAAACCACGGCATTTCTTCGAAGGAGCACGACTGATAGTTAGGCGCATTATTAGCCGGCAGCATCGCATACATGCCGTCCTTGTTAAAGATGATTTTGTAATAAACAAATCCTATCTAATAGCCCTGAACAAAAGCAAGTCATATTCATTAGAATTCATTCTTGCCATACTGAATTCCCGGCTCATTTCAAAGACGTTTGTGTCCATGTCTGAAATCGCTAAAAGAGATGACTTCCCTCAACTCGATATTGCAACTGTCTGTAGTTTGCCAATTCTTAATATTTTTTTCACCACCTCAGCGGCAATGCGGAAGAAACTTGCGGAGCAAGGTGAGAATATATATGAAGATGATTTAAAGAATATCGACACTTCAGGTATTTTGGCTTTTGCCAACAAGCAACTTGAGCTAAACCGCACAGATGTGATTCACGATCTGCTGGCCATGCTTGCCGAACAGATGATTGAATACAACAAGATCAAATTTGAGACGGTAAAACGATTCCATACCGACCTGGGGGATTTCCATAATATTGACGTTCACACACTGACACCAAAGACAAGGCTGGATGAATTCTGGAAAATGGAAATAACCGAAGTCTTCGAACATCTCAGAAAAAACAAGAAAATCATTACAGGTGCCGGGCTTAATCTCTCAATCGATGATGAAGACAAAATCCGGAACCGTTTCACCTCTGCAAAGAATTCCATTTTACCTGTCGAACGCAATATCGAATTTACAGACAACCTCATTGATCAAATTGTCTATCGCCTTTACGGCCTAACCGATGATGAAATAAAAATTGTCGGGAAATCTTCATAGTAGGATGGATTTATTCAAACTCTGGAGCATGAGGTATTTCTCATTTATTCGTATCCCTTTGACTTTAGCATTTCGATTAGTTCCTCCACGAGGTATTCGGGGGCGGAGGCACCCGCCGAAATCCCGATTGTCAAGGCACCGGAAAGCATCTTGTCAGTAACTTCATCCTTGTTTTCTATCAGGAATGACTTGGGACATTTTTTCAGTGCTGTTTCACGGAGTCTGTTCGAATTGGAACTGTTGGCCGATCCAATTATCAGGACAAGATCCGCCTTCTCCGAGATTCTTCTTACTGCGTCCTGCCGGTCCCGTGTCGCGTAACAAATATTGCTATTGCTCCTCGGCTCAACTCCGGGAAATTTCTCTTTTATTTCATCAATGAGTTCAATGGTGTCGTCGAAATTGAGAGTTGTCTGGGTTATGATGGCGATCCTGTCGGATTTTCCGAACGAGACTTTCTTCAGGTCGCCGCGTTTTTCAACAGTATGGTATTCGCCTCCTATATAACCCGTGATTCCTATTATTTCCGGATGATTCTTGTGCCCGATCAGGATGGTTTTGTATCCCCTGCCCGAAAGTTCCGAAGCCATCTTGTGGATTTTTTTAACGACTGGGCAGGTCGCGTCAACAATCTTGAATCTCTTTTCCTTCGCCTTTCCCTGCACATCCGGAGATACGCCGTGCGCGCTGATAACGAAGGTGCTCCCCTCTGGAATATCATAAATATTTTCCGCAAATACTACGCCTTTTCGTGAAAGATCCTTAAGTACAGATTTGTTGTGGACAATTTCGTGCTTCACATAGATTGGTGGACCAAAGTCCTTCAGCGCCTTTTCCACAGCCTTGAGCGAAGATTTGACACCGGCGCAGAAGCCCCTCGGCTCGGCAAGTATGATATTTTTTTTGATTTTCATAATGTCTCCGCCTTTTGCCACTTGGAAGTCTCTTGAGGTAATTGCAAAATTATCTCGAGCCGATGAAAAACTAACGGAGGGTGGACTTTCCAGTCCTCCATTTGAGTTCAATTTTCGCGGGTAAGAAAACCCGCGCTCCTTTAAAATTCGACTTTTGCAATCGGCTCTCTTAGTAAAATGTCAGGTTTTGTTATTACATTAGCTGTAGCCACGGCCATGTTGGCCGTGTTCGCCAGCTGTAGCCATGGCCATGCTGGCCGTGTTCGCCAGCTGTAGCCATGGCCATGCTGGCCGTGTTCGCCAGCTGTAGCCATGGCCATGCTGGCCGTGTTCGCCAGCTGTAGCCATGGCCA
>CAIQLG010000208.1 GCA_903872565.1 uncultured Lentisphaerota bacterium
CTCTTGTTCCAGCGTCTTATCGAGAACTCTGTGCGAACCCCACCGGCAACGTACCGTTCCATCTCAAAAGGCCTGCGTAACAAGCATGAAAAACACAAGCCGTAGGGGGTACTTTAGTCAAGGAGATACCCCAGTTTTTCTTTTAAAAAAAGTTCAGTGTCGTTGCTCAAAACTTTTTTAAAAAGAAGTTCGTTCCCGTCTTGGAACTCGCCTAAGCGCTTCATGTCTCCGCATTCCGCCTGAGTGCTCGTCCAAGTCTGGTCACTCTCCCAAATTGTGAGTTCCATCCGGGAGCTGTGAAAAACGGGCATAGGGGCGATAGACGGACAGGGCAAAAAAAAAGGAGACAAAAATGAATGCAATTCAGACAAACCAGAACGAAATCGGGGAATCCGGAAAAGGGCTCCTGAGCGGCCAAAGCGAAAAAAGGTCTTCGACCAGGATACAAATCGAAGACCGTGGCGACCAGATCGTCGCCTGGAAGAATGGTGAGGTCATCGGGATGAGCCAAGCCGGCGAGAAAGCAAAAAGATTCGAATTCATAAAAAATTTAGTCGAGGAGGTGTTGAAATGAAAATCGAAGAATTCATTGAAATCCTGTGGAACAATGCCTGGAGAGTTCCTCTCCGGAAAACCGAAGACATCGCAGAGATCCGCCAAGACCTGGCGGTCCGTGCCGTCGAGAAATTTCAGTATTACGAATCACAGGGAAAAACTGTAGGCCCCGCCCTTGCCCGTCTCATCGTGGCAGATGCGGTAAATGGCTACCGGTGGAAAGGGAGAATTTACAACGAAGTCACTGAAAAGGCTTTCGAAATCCAAGAGGAACCGGAAGAGGAATCCGGAGCCATAGCGCCCCCGTCTTCAAGATATTTCCGGACAGACCTTTTCATCGAGTTCCTCGATTTTGTGGAGGTAATGAATTCAATCCTTGACGAGCAGAAAGCAAAAGTATTCGATGCACTAATGGCAGGATATCAGCAAAACGAAATTGCCGAAATGCTCGGGCTCTCAAAAGGCAGAGTCTCGCAGATTGTTGCAGAAGTCGAATCAATCGCAAGGAAAATAACAAAATGAAAGAGGAGAAAAAAGCGGGGAGATTTCCCCGCTTTTTTCTATATCTCGCTAAACTTTTTTAAAAATTTGTGGCTTTAAGAATAGAGCTTTTAAACAAACCCCCAAAAAGGAGACAAATGGAAACAATCGTGAAAAAGGGAATGGAAATCGGACTTTCCGCAAAGGAAATCGCAGGAATGCTGAGAATGGACATTGATAGAATTGAAGAAGTTATAAGAAAAATTCAAACCAAGTAAAAAGGAGACCATCATGTGCAGAGTAAGCCAAGCATCAAACGCCCTCAAGGATGCCCACGAAGCGTATCGTATGTCAGGAATAACCCCATCACCGGAGGATATCCGCTCCCTGGCTATCACGTTCCTGATCGAAGAAAGCAAGTTCGGCAGGATACCGCAGAGAGCCGAAACCCCAGTTCAGACATCGGCGCCAGCAGTTACCGCCCCAGTTCCGGAGAAATCTGAAGTCAAGGCTCCAGTCCAAACACCACCAATGGTAAAGCCTCAGACACCGCTTCAGGAGCAGAAACCGAATCCCCCCTCGCCGGCACAGGTGAAATATCTGTTTTCCGTGGCGAATGATGTCGGATTCAGAGTAAAAGACTGGCTCGGAAAGCTCAATGTGTCCAGCCCCTTTCAGCTCTCATCGAAAGAAATTTCGCTCCAAATCGACACTCTCAAGAGACAGGCAGGATAATACCTGCCGGAATGGACAGGCGGCGGAAGTCGCCGCCTGTCTCCCATCCTGAGAATATTCCCAAGTTTTAACCAATCTGAAAACCAAAGGATTTTTTTATGAACCCATCACTCAGCGAAATTCGCAGTTCCTGCGAACATTACAGCGTCAGCGCAATAAACACATATATAAATTGCTCTCTCCAGTATTCTTTCAAATACGTCGAGAAACTGAAACCCTCTCACACCTCAATCTGCCTACCCTTCGGCACGGCATATCACACCGCAAGAGCATTCATCGCAAATGCGAATAAGGCAAAGCAGACCATAACCCAGGCGGAAGCAGTTGCGATGTTCGCAGATGCGTTTCACGCAGGAATCAAGCAGACAGAAAACCTCAAAGCCGAGGAGGGCGAAGCCGCTGCCCTCGAAGAAACCGGAATGAAAATGATTGAATCCCTGTGGAATTCGAGGGACCCGAACGAATTCGTCATCGAATGCAACAAGGCTTTCATCATCCCCGTGGAAGGTGTCGAGTTTCCGCTCATCGGAGAACTGGACATGCTAACGAGAAATCAGGAAAACGGAAGGCTCCGGATTGTAGATTTCAAGACTGCCGCCCGTAAATGGCCGGAGGACAAAGCACAAAAAGACCTCCAAGCATCCGCTTATTGCATGGCATTTCAGGCGGAATACAACACAATCCCGGATTTTCGTTTCGAGATCTGCACCAAGACCAAAAAGCCCGAAGTCCAGATCCTCGATACTACCAGAACAGAAAGAGATGTTGCGAAATTCGCAAATATCGTCCGTGCCGTTGACCACGGCATCAAAAGCAAAGTTTTTGTCCCCAACTGTTCAAGCTTCTTCTGTTCGGATTGCCCGTTCAAGCAGCACTGCGAAAACTGGTAATCCCCGTCTCCACTCCCCTGGGGAATGCTCTGCCCCAGGGGAGTTTCTTTTTTCAAATCAAGCAAAACGGAAAATCCCCACAATGGCAATACTACCCATAATCGCCTTCATCCTCATTATGGCGCTGATTATCGCCATCGAAAGACATGAGGATTTATGCAGGGAAAACGACAGGAAATACTTTCGCCGCATCCTGGGAGTAAAACAGCTTCATAACTTTGCGATATTCGCAGATTTCAAAATCGTCAGGGAAAATAGCAGAAATATTGTGGCAGATGTCAGAATTGACGGAATCCTACACAGGATGAAATTTCCTAAATGCTCCGCTCAGGCCACGAGAAGAGGCCTTGTCGTATCAATGAGATTCATAGAAACATGCAATATAAACTCCGAACTTTATGAAAAAATATTCAAAAAAACACAGTAAAAAAGAGGAGGAAGGAGGATTGATCGGTATGCGTCAGGATACGGCTACAGCGAGGGCAAGCCCAAAGCAGTCTTGCCCTTCTCTGTCCCGTCTCCTGCCGCATGAGTCCCACCCCTTTATTTGCAGTAGCTTCTTGCCAGTCGCCCTGCAAATCCCGCCCTATTTTAAGCGTAACTGTTTCGGCTCCCCGTGCCCAGCCCTAAATCGGTCTGGTCATAAGCAGCCTCCACTGTCCGGGAAAAGAAATTCGCTGACGCTCTGGCTTCAGTCGCTAACGCTCCCTCGTTGGCGTGCTGACGCCTACCCGCCTTTGTCCGTCTTCAGCCCGGGGCAAGTTGACGGCGGTACCCCCTCGAAGGAACCCCCGCCGACACCTTACCGCCGCGGCTTCGCGGAAAGTCGGATAGCCGTCAGCACAGACAAAATCGCGGTTCCGGTCAGTCGCAGTCCTGCATGTGCCATGTCCTGTGTCCCAAGTGCTCCGCCTAGGGCACAGGCATTGCCATTCCTGACTGCCACTGACCTCTCACCGCTCTGACGCGTCGGCACCCTGCGGGATCGCTCTTAGTGGTCATCGTACCCTCTCATGCGTCAGAAGTCAACGGTTCTCCCTACGGGCTACCCCCGTTGACTTCTGCCACCTTTCAGGGAACCCCCGCTGACCACTAACAGCTTGCCGACGCTTTACGCACGGGCGGCAACCAGTCTCGAACAATCCTCGACTGATTGCCTGCCGTGCTACCGCCCCCAAGCCCCCAGAGGGGATGTGATATAACCATCCGCCCGACCACCACCCCAGTGGATTCGTTCGTTTTGCGCCAGGATAAATCAGCCTTCATTTCTCAGTAGCCTTCCAAATGAAGCCCGAATAATCCAGGCTCGTGCGAGGCCATAACTGCGAAATTCGCAAATCCCCGAAGCATTCGCCCCGGCGAATTGAGAATTTCGCAGATATGGCTGGTTCTCGCACGAAAACGAATTTATGTTCACCCACCCGAGAAGCGAAAAAATAAGAAAAGACGCTCCAGAAAATATCCGCAGATTTAGTTTTCAGAATTCAAACTAAACTGCTCTGTATTTTCCGGGGGGCAAAAGCCTGTTGTTCTTTTGGGAAATGTATTTCCAAAAGAACAGAGGAATAAAATGCATAAGAGAAATCCACCCTGGCGATGCGAAATTCACAAGTATAAACGGATAGATGTCCGCGTAATTCGCAAAAAGCCCAAGTTACGTACAGCAGGAATTTTATTTTGTATCTGCGTAAATGAACTAAACTTTTCTGCTTTCCTGTGGCTATATAGATATACACTTTAACTCAAAAAGGAGACCTCAAATGTTGTGTCACAGAAATTCAATCCTCGTCAAAAGAAACGAACTCGACTGCTTCCAAGCACCAGTCGCCACGGCGACATGGAAGCCGGTCGAACACAAGAAACTCGCCGATACCATCATCGGCGCAATAGAATCCCACGGCATGGCTGTCGCCGAAGAGGAATTCTCGATCACCGGAGACGGAAACCGTCTTTTCGGTTACATCAATCTTAAAGCGGATTCCCGCCCGGACTACTGTCGAACTGTCGGCTTCCATCACTCGAACGACAAGCGCATTTCGCTCAAGATTGTCGCCGGAATCTCAGTCTTTGTATGTGTTATGTTGAGCTCAACATAACACATATTATGTGTAGTGAGTTATTATGTTGAGTTGTGCCGTTAAGTCATTAGTAATCAATGATATTTCAGCAATCAACTCAACATAATATTTACCTTTATAAGCCTTTTAGC
>CAIQLG010000209.1 GCA_903872565.1 uncultured Lentisphaerota bacterium
CGAACCCCACCGGCAACGTACCGTTCCATCTCAAAAGGCCTGCGTAACAAGCATGAAAAACACAAGCCGTAGGGGGTACTTTAGTCAAGGAGATACCCCAGTATATTTTTTATTCCATTCCAATATCAAAGTGCAGACTTTATGTCCTTTCGTCTGCGCATTCCTGGGATGCCTGCGGCATCGTATTTACGAACGCGCCAGTGTTCTCAAGACTGCGTGTGACAAAGTCACCGCTTTTGGAACGCCAGCAATATTGCGTTCATTCCATGCTGTAAGGGGCGCGCCCATCTTGGGCGGCGTTTCTTCTTCGACGGGCGGGACGCCCGCGCTCCATGCCATTATTGATTCCCGACCACTGACCTCCGACTTCGGGATTTGCCAGCAGGGATATCGGCGATCCTTTTATTTGTGATTCCCCTATCATTTGTTTGAAGGTTCCCCCGGAAATTAATTGCTGATACAGACAATTTACCACTATAATACGCCACATATAGCCACATTACAAGTATTATTATCCACATTTTTCGAAATAGATGTTGTTTCAAGTAGTTTCTAACAATCAGAAGATAGAAAATTTCAATAAAAGCGGGTTTTTGATGAAGAAAACATCACAGATAAACTGGCAGAAGAAGATAGATGAAATACAGAAGCGGCTGATTATGTCTCAGGGAGAGATTGCCGATCATTGCGGGGTTGTCAGGCAGTGTGTATCCAACTGGAAAACCGGTTTCAGGGAGCCAGGCTATCATGCGAGACGCAAACTAATAGAACTTATTGGTAAGATGGACAATAGTTACCCAGCACAAGCAGTTCCGCTTCGCAAGGGCAAAACTTCAGAATTGAATTCAACCTATTCCCAATGTCTGCATGACAATGATGCTGAAAAAATGCTGAAAACAATATCCAATATTTTCATGACACTTGATACGACGCAGAAACGTGAAGTCTATGAGTTTGTCATTTTCAAGTCGGGGATGAAGATAAATATTCAGTGAATATTTATGGCTGAAGATTGTCTTCAGCCGTCTTGCGCCGGAAAAGCGTGTTGCGTTGATTGACTACGGGGAATATCTGCTTTGCAAATGAAATTTTCCTTTGTAAAATTTCATCTTATTTTTTGCGGAATTCGCAGAAAAATATATGTTCACATTGGTTTGTCACTTCAGGATTTCAATTGTTAAATTTGTATGCCGTTTCATTTTTTTAAAATTTTCATCGAATGTGATAATCTTGGATGAATACTTTTCAGCAAACTTCAAATGAATTAGATCATTGATGGACTTTCCCATACTTATTTTTCTGCTCAATTCAAACGCTGAATGTACCATATCTGTATCAATATGATGCCTCGAACATTTTCCAAAGACTGATACGGACTCTTGAATATAGCCACTGTCCAGTTCAAGCTTACTCACAACGTATATGAACTCCGATAATACAAGTGGAGAAAGAATCAGGTTTTCCTGGATATTCTCCCTAATTATGGAGTCAGCCTGTTCCTGCTTTTTTTTATTTTGGCATATTGTAGCATACACGAGGACATTAGTATCAAGGAAAATCATTGATTTACCTCATCTGCCATCGAAATAATATCAATCCCCTTTGGAATAATAGGATTAATTCTATTGCGAAACTCAATGAGGCTTTCGAAATCCCTCTTCAGATGCATATCAGATTTGTTTTTGATTTTCCCGATATGGATTGCAACTTTAATTTTTGTATTGATGGGAATGTTCAAAGGATGCTCAAGTGTCAAATTGTGTCCGTCATATATTGCTGTAAGATGCTGAACCATATTAAGACCTCTCATTATTTGCTAGATTCGACAAGCCAACCCCGATTTGCCCGCAAAAAACCGGGAAAACCGGTGTTGATAATCTAAGGTGTAGTGCAATCGGATATTTTCAAGAGCGATTCTGCCTCATTCATAACGGCCTTGCCAGTCCCTTCGACATTGAAGGACGTTATCTGTTTTTCAAAGGCATCCATTGTTTCTTTCATTCGTTCTGAAGACAATTCTTGGTTACGGGTGTCTCCGACAAATGGCACTAAAAAACTCGATTTTTGCCAGATCAAGTATCCATACCGAATTTCCATCCTTCAGAATCATCTTTGTAACTTTGTCGGTTCCATCCTCTTCATGAAAGAATTTTACAAGTGCTGAAGTATCAAAATAAAGGTTCATACCCTATCGGCCTTAGCGTCAATTATATCATCACTCAGACATCCCTTACAGTTTTCCAGAAGCTTTCTTACTCTCAGGTATGAATCTGGCATGGTGGAAGGATTCCGGATCTGTGGTTCTTGCCTTTTGATCATAACAACATATTCATATAGGGAAAGGAATTGTCGGGGTTCAAAAGCATTTAGTTCATGAAGGACACTGTCCTTGATTTTCATAATTTCTCCAATTGTATATATGTTTTTTTGGGCTTTGCTCACAAAAAAGACACTTATAATTTAAAATGTAGTGCAAATTGGATATTTTCAAGCCCATATTCATTTTTACAACTTTAAAAGTAATGCGTCAGTTTTGCTCCAGAAACCATTACTGGAGGGTCGAGTTCCACCTCGACCGCTCTATGGACGGCGTGGAAACCGTCCCTCCAAAAAAGAACATTTGCCGGAAAAGACTTGACGTGTTATCTTTAGGATTTTCCAATCAAGCATATATTTTGGTCTTTCGTAACCGTTAAGCTTGATTTTGAGTCGTATTTGAGCTCAATGTAGGTTGGACATTCTTGTCCGACATCTGAAAAACACTGTCTAAGGTGACAGGCAGGAATGCCTATCCTACATTTTTCAAGCTCAAACGGTTACGATAAACGTAAACTTAACGCTTTTGGTTTTTCTAAAAATTCATTTAATTCAGGAGATTATTTTATGGGTTGGGGAAGACGTTCCGACAGGTATGAAAGTTTTTATCCGCCGTATGTGAGTGTTGCCGAAAAGAGGCGCCGGGCGCAGAAAGCTGTGGAAAAACAGATGAAAAAAGGTTCAAAGCTTCATCCTATCATTATTGAAGGCAGGCAGATAGCAAACACCTTCTGGGGGAAATCGTGGTGCGAGAATCTCGAAAGGTACAGCGACTATGAGAACCGCCTTCCGCGTGGCCGCTCGTATGTCCGAAATGGCTCGGTGATTGATCTGCATATAGAGAAAGGTGAAATAAATGCGCAGGTCAGCGGAACAAATCTTTATAAAATTAAAATCGGAATTAACCCGCTTCCACCGAAAAAATGGAAGGCGATAAAATCGGCCTGTTCCGGTCATATCGGAAGCCTGATAGAACTTCTCCGGGGGAAATTCTCGAAGAATATTATGGAGATAATCTGCCGCAAGGGCGAAGGAATGTTTCCCGAGCCGTCCGAGATAAAACTCGACTGTAGTTGCCCGGACTGGGCTGATATGTGCAAACATGTCGCCGCAGTCCTATATGGTGTCGGCGCACGTCTCGATGAGAATCCGGAACTTATTTTTCTTCTCCGCAATGTTGATCATCTTGAACTTATCAGCCAGGCCGCAGTTGCAGGTGCGGAAATTGCCGGCAAAACCACCGATCAAAGCATGATCGCGGAAAGTGACATTGCCGATGTCTTTGGGATTGAAATTGACAAAGGCGATGCAACCACCGGGGAAGACAAAAAAACCGCCAAACCCAAAAAAGCTGTTCCACGCGTCAAAAAATCAGCAAAGAAAAGGACCAGGAAAAAATCAAAGGTTGCGCAAGAAAAATCCCGGAAGAAAAAAAATAATTCCATTTGAAGTCAAATTCTTGTGACATAAAACTTGATGAATAAGGTTGGGTTACCTTCCGTCCCGCCACATTCCGAGGCTGATCTGTCCAGTCTTGAAGACTGGAACTTCGGATGAGTCAAATCTGTAGGTCATTTTGCTTTTTCCATAACCCCATGAGTTTTTATTGAAACTCAGAAAACCCCGTCCTGTGGGCGGGGTTAGAGTCCTTCAGGGTTTGCCTGAAGGTTTATTTCCAATGGAGGGTCGAATTCTATTCGACCGCGGCGGAATTATATTCCGCCAGAATAATGCGACAGAATAAAATTCTGCCTGTAGTCGAGTACCCGCCTTCGTAAGGAAACTTCCCACTTCGCTCTGCGAGCTACGAAGGACAAGACGGCGTGGCATGAAACTCGACCCTCGTGCGCCTGTGGGCGCACATCATAGGGAGGTGAAAGTCCTCTCCAGACATACGATCTCTGGTCCGTATCTGAACGTAACTGCGTCACAGCGATGTGGGGTGGAGAGCAACGGGACGAGAACTGGCAGTCCGCAGACATCGAAAACGATTCGGCCAGATGACGTGACGAGCTTGGGAAAATTTCTGAACAGATCAGAAACGAGACCTACGCTCCGCAGGCTGTCAGAAGAGTATGGATACCCAAGCCCGGAAGCAAGGAAAAGCGACCGCTCGGGATTCCGACGGTGAAAGAGAGGACTACACAGACCGCTCTGCGGAATGTGACTGAACCGATCTTCGAGTTTCTCGGCTATAGGTTCGAGAAAGGGCAACGCTACCCGCGCAGAAAGAGCCTCGACAAATTTCAGGACAAAATACGCGGGATCACAAAAAGGGCTAACGGATACAGTCTGGATGACATAATCTCCAGGCTGAATACAAGCCTCATCGGCTGGTTCGGCTATTTTAAACACAGCCGGAAATGCGTATTCACAAGCATAGACGGATGGATTAGAATGAGACTACGTTCCATACTTCGCAAACGACAAGGTCGGAAAGGCAGGGCAAAAGGCGACGACAATCGTCGCTGGCCAAATAAATTCTTTGTTGAACATGGGTTGTACTCCTTGACATCAGCCCATTTTAAAATCTGTCAATCTCGATGTTAGAGGTAATCACCAACTGGAGAGCCGGATGCGGGAGATCCGCCAGTCCGGTTCGGAGGGAGGGGGAGCGCAAGCCAATGCGTTCTCCCTACCCCTCCACCAACAATCACTGACGTATTACTTTTTTCCCATGAAGGATACAACCTGATCAACATCCTTGTCTCCTCTTCCGCTCAGGTTGACTATGAGAAGCTTGCCTTTCAGTTTTGCGGCGTTTTTGATAACCCAGGCCACCGCGTGACTGCTCTCGAGTGCCGGAATTATTCCCTCAATCCTGCAGAGAAGTCTGAAGGCGCGGACGGCCTTGGCATCGGAAACTTTCACATAGTTGACTCTTTTCATGTCATGCAGCATAGCATGCTCGGGACCGACTGCGGCGTAGTCTAAGCCAGCTGACACCGAGTGCGTCAATGCTATCTGCCCGTCAATATCCTGCAGGACATAGCTTCTTGTTCCCTGGAGGATGCCGATTCTGCCGCCGAAAAATCTTGCGGCGTGCATTCCGAGAGTTGCGCCGGTTCCGCCCGCCTCCACGCCTGTCATTTCAACTTTCGTGTCCTTCAGGAATGGATGGAAGAGGCCGATGGAATTGCTCCCGCCTCCGACACATGCGACAAGCATGTCGGGCAGTCTTCCCTCGGCCTTCAGTATCTGCGAGCGGGCCTCTTTGCCTATGACGCTTTGAAAATCTCTCACAATCATAGGGAAGGGGTGCGGGCCTAATGCCGATCCTAGGACATAATGGCTGTCCGCACTGCTTGCGACCCAGTCGCGGATTGCCGCGCTTACAGCCTCTTTGAGAGTCTTCTGTCCTGTCAAAACCGGGCGGACATCTGCTCCGAGAAGCTTCATGCGGGTGACATTGGGTGCCTGCCTTTTCATGTCAATTTCGCCCATATATATCACGCATTCGAATCCGAATCTTGCCGCTGCGGATGCCGTTGCTACGCCGTGCTGTCCAGCTCCGGTTTCGGCGATAATCCTTTTTTTGCCCATTTCACGCGCCAGCAGAACCTGCCCGAGAGCATTGTTGATCTTGTGGGCTCCGGTATGGCACAGATCCTCCCTTTTGAGGTATATTTTCGGGCCTTTCAGCATGGCGTTCAGTTTTTCTGCCGGATAAAGCGGTGTCGGCCTGCCAGTATAGTCCTTGAGAAGAGCGTGGAACTCCGTCTTGAAATCACGGTTTCGCGAACATCGCAAATATGTTTTTTCAAGCTCAATTAGCACGGGGATAAGGGTTTCAGGAACAAATTTTCCCCCATACGGGCCGAAATGCCCGCAACTGTCAGGATACGAATATTTTTTCATATTTCAAAAAACTCCTTTACAAAGTAAGGAAAATATGTCATAATTCTATAAATATAAACTTAAAAAATGACTATTCCTGATAAAAATTGAAAAAAAGAAGAGAGTGGATGGATAAAAGCTCAATTGACCAGCAAAACATTGAAAGACAGGAAGATCTGATAAGCTTCGAAAGCTATTTCCACATCAAAAAATCATATCTCCTATGGATAGTCATTGTTTTTGCCGCATTCCTGAGACTCTACAACTTCTCCGGCGAAAGCCTATGGACGGACGAAATAGGAACCTGCTGGATAAGCGGTGCGCCATCGCTGGCCGAAACAGCCAGGAGAACTGTGGTGACACAGGGGCAGTCGCCGTTCTACTACGTCCTGGAACATCTTGTTGTTTCTGTTCTTCCGGCTAAGGAATGGTCGCTTAGATTGCTTTCTCTGATCGCCGCCCTTGTCTCGGTGGTTCTTATTTTCAAGATGTCATATCTGATATTCGAGGATAATATCAAAGCCCTTACTGCTGCACTGGTATTTGCGATAAACGAAAATCTCATATATTACGGTCGGGAGGCCAGGCCGTATTCGCTGGGGCTTATGCTTGCATTGCTATCGATGATCTATTTCATAAGGATAACACAGAGAAATACCCGGAAGGATGCCCTGATATACACGGTCTCGACTATAGCGATGTGCTACTGCCATTATGTCTTCGCATCCATCTTGATAGCGCAAAACATCTATCTTGCCTATCAGATATTCTACAGGAAAAATCCAATACGGGGAAAGGTGTCGTACTGGATATCCACCCAGATTGTGACAGGGATTTCCCTGCTTCTCCTTTTCGGTCAGATAGAAGGCATGTTCTACAACAGATCAAACTGGAACTGGCTCACAATTCTCCCATTGAATCAGGCTATTATGCAATTTGCGGGGATATTCAACCCGATAACACTCGTCATCCTCATTGCATGCTTCCTCATATTCGTCTTCATTCAACAGAATGAAAACTTGCTGTCGAACATCATCAGTGGCAAGCAGGACCAGATAGTGCTTCTCGGTTTATGGCTGATTGTCCCCTTTGTTTTCATCTGCGTAATATCCTACCTGCTGCACATATCCCTGTTCGACACAAGGTATCTTGTAATATGTCTCCTCCCGTTTTCAATCATACTCGGGGACCTGCTTTGCGTCTTCAAGACCTCCGTGCTGAGAATAGCCTTCCCGGGAGCATATGTGCTGATATATCTGGGACTTGTTCTAATCCCGGACTGCATCAGGACAGGAACTTTCTCGAAACGGGTTGGGCACGACTGGAAAAACGCTGTCGAATATATCAACAACAATTATGAGCAGGGGGATGTCGTTCTCCTCCGCCTTGGAGAGATCAAGGAGAACTGGATAGCTCAGCCGGAAAATATGCCCGTCCAGGACTACAAGATAGTTTGTGAATATGCACGATCCCCCTTTGAGATATTCTACTGGAAGGGGCCGAAGAAAATTCCAGTTTTCAGCCTTACATACAGCTGGAACGAGGATTTCTACCCATATTATGATTTAATATTCGAGAAACTGTCCGGATACAAGAGGATCTGGCTGATCGGTGTCAACCCACCGAACACCAACTACCCCATATCTAACATAAGCCGTCTTTTGACGAGGGAATTCTATTGGACACGGCACAAGAATATGAATTTCTCCGGGGTTTCCGTGGATCTGCTCGGCTCCGAATATATACCAGCTAAGAACAGAAAATTGAAAGAAATAGGGAACTGAGGGAGACGGACAAGAATTTTTCAGAGCAGCTTACGCCCAAGCAATTTTGTAACCACGGAACACACAGAACGCACTGAAACTCTTGTGATTTCTTGTGGCAAAATCATGACCTGATTCCGGGAATTTCTCCGAAGATCTTTTTTGACAGTTCCAGGATTTCGCAATCCCCGAGGAGAAGTTTGAAATCCTTGTCGTCAGCGTAGTTGCGCCACCTGTCGAGTACTTTCATTTCCGAAGCCTTGCTGTCGTATCCTGTGTTGTCGAAGGAACTTCCGCCTCCTACATGGACAACTTCCTCCATTCCCTTGTCGGTGAACTCGAGACCGAGCCTGGTCGCGACTTCCTCCCTGTATGGCTTTTCGGCAAACCATTTGTTGTAGTTTACGCATATTTTGTTATGTTTCAGGCAGTTTGTGATTCCGAGATATTCCTTCGCGTACTGCTTCCACAGGCTTATATAGATGTTTCTTTCGCTCTCGATCCTGCACGAGTATCTGTTCTCGATCTTGTCGTCGTCCCGCCTGAGCCTGCTTGCAGTCAGGTTGAAGGGGTCTCTGACAATGAGAATATCGAACCTTGCGCCGCTCCTGCCGATCCATCTATCATGGCATGTTTCGAAATTGTCGGATCCGACTTTTTCTAGGAAGTCGTCCTCATAGCTGTATATGAGAAGATCTTTTTTGCTGAAAAACCCCATTTTCTCCATCGGAATATTGAAATCGCTGTAGAAATTTTTTTGGAGCTCTCTCGCGGTGCTTTTCTTGTGGAAGGAGAAGAACGGATTGGTTTCCGACATCACCCAGTTGAGAAGGCATTTCCTGCCGGAAGTCTGGTTGAATATCCAGTTTATGAAGGCATGGTTGCCGGATCTTTGAAGGCCAACAAAGCGCATTTCAACCTTGTTGACGACATCGTCGCTCCCACACATTTTTTTGACAGGATAAAAACATCCGTTCCCCGCCGCAAGGATTGAGTTTCCCACTGCTCTCACAAATTTTTTCAAAGGCCTGGCCATAAAATCCTAAACGCTTTTTTGCTGAACCCATAAGATGCTCCCTATAAATATAAATTTCAAGATGAAAGTCATTTCTGTCGCAAATATTCAGGATCGAACTGGTGAAATCCACACTTGGTGGAAGGTCACTCTCCGTTGTGGCCATACGTGGCGGACGCAACCCTTCTACGCCAAATGAGCTACGTAGGGCAGGCAGAACGCGTCGCTCCATGAACTTCAATTGCCGCCAAAGACTGACATGCTATCTTTTACCTTTGTAGCTGGGATTCAACTCTGTTGTTTGACATTCGGCGGAGCTATGTTTTATTAATACTAACACGTTGTTCATGCACTACTCTACTAAGGGATTCTAAAAATGAAAAAAGAGTTTGTCCTTGCAATTGTTATTGCATCCTGCGCCCTGACTGCAATTATTGTCCATTTCGCGCATAAGACAAAATTACCCTCCAGCACTGAAACAGCGATTGAAAAGAAGATTCCTCCGATCATTTCAGAGAAAAAGCCCTTAAAACGATCTGAGAACTATTCTGGCGCTTTGGACAACTTGAAGAGCGAAGTCCGTATGAAGTTCAATACCATAAGGCGAGATACAGGAACCGGAATTTTCACTGGACAAGTTCTGACAGAATCGAACGAACCGGTTCCGGATGTGCTTGTCAGGGCCGAGAAAATGGATACAAATCCATATTTCAATTATTATCGCAACTGGGATAAGCTGGGGGTGGAAGAGAAAATAGAAGGGTTTGTCAAATCCCTTGAGAAAAGCGAAACCAATTCGTATGAGACAAGAACAGATGCGAATGGCAAATTCAACCTTGAGAATCTTCCCACAGGGAAATATACTGTCCGAGGAGTCGCCGAGGGCTATGTTGTTCGAGACAGTAAAAACCAATATTATTTCGAGACCGATGCGGAAATCCTTCTCAAGGCCAAAAAACTCATAAAGATAAAAGTGGAAGTGCTCATGCCGGACGACAGTCTCGCACCCTCCGCACTTATCAATGTCGGGACTCGGTCAATATCCCTAAACCAGAACTTCAACACACTTCCCTGGTCGCCAGAGAACAACATGATTGAACTGAATCGTTGGAATGACTATGTGAATGGTGCCATACTAAGCGCCAAGACGGAGGACGATGAGCTGTCTTCAGAGGAGTGCAAAATCTCTTCCATCCCCGAAAATATTCCAGAATCTTTGACTTTTAAACTTAAGACCTTTCCCGGAGTAAAAGGCAAAATCATCGTGGAAGATGGAGTTTTAGGTTTGCAGGAGAATCAAAATCAGTATCAGTCCTTCTGCGTGTATGCAATTCTCAACAAAAAGGGTAGAGATCCAAGCATAGAATATATTCAGCAGGGCAGGCAGCAATCGACTGGCAGTTACAATAATTACAAATACACCTTCACCAAGCTCATCCCCGGCAAATACCTGATTGGATGTGTCTTTAATGAACGGCTGTTTTCCGCCGAGATGGAAGTGTCAGACAAGATGGAGGAGAAAGATATAAAAATAAGTGTGCCTGCGATTTCGGATTATCTTACAACGTTGCAAGTCTCAGATCCCAAGGGAAGACCACTCAAGGACTGCAGCATTTCGATGTACCTGTCAAAAAAAACTGGGAATTCAGAATCCGAGCCTGCCATCGAAAGTCTGAACATTCAATCTTTTCCTTCTCCGGATGGTTTGTATCGCATTTCATGTAAGAACAAAGAAAACTATATTGCCAAGCTCAACAGCGGGGGGCAAGAGCTTATCATCACTGTAATCTCAATTTCCTGCGGAGAAAAAAAAATGTCATTCCCAACTCCACCTCCTAAGGAAATAAATGTGAAGTACGAGGAACAAGGATTTCTAACTTTGTCCTTCTCTAATTTCGGCAGTCAAGGATATGAGGACAGGATAAGTGCCGAGCTTAAACTTAAAGACGTGAAGGAAGGTGGTGCCAACTTCTTTGGCAGGACTCCGGAGATAAATTTAAAGGGGGAACTCGAACTAGGCCCAGTTCAGCCCGGGCAATATAATCTGACGATTTCCTTGAAGACGAACAATTGGCAGTTCATCGAGATTTTAAAATCATCGGTGACAATCAAATCGGGAGAAAACAAGCATACTGTCGTGTTGCCGGAACTTTATTTCCTTAAGGTCAATGCAAACAAGAGCAACGCCGGGAAAGGTGTCTCACTTAAAAAGGATGAAGGAAAAAACGAGCAGGTCAATAGGACATTCAACGATGACGGATTTGTCGAATTCTACGACCTCCCCGCCGGCAACTACACCCTCTCCATCAATAACGACAAGGAAAAGGTCTCAATTCCTCAAAACTCAGTCATAACGTATGAATAGTAAATATTAACTCAGAGCCTTCAAACATGAACTGAGTTACTTCAGATTCTCGAGTTCCATCTTCGCTTCGATTTCTGATATGAACGCCGCAGATTCCTCCATGCTCATACCGAATGCCGCGCAGGAGTCAAAATTAAGGTTGGACTCCAAATTGAACCCACATTTTGCATTTTATTTTGCAAAATGTGGGTAAATATCTTAAAATTTCAATTCGGTTGGGACCTCGTGAACTTATGACACTCATGCCTTATTTCTTATCTTTTTTCAGGGTCCGCTGCTTGTAGGATATTTTGCCATTCTTATCGACAGAGTAGACTTTGTAGGAGGGGACATCTCCGTGCTTTCTGGTGCAGGAATAGGAGGAGAATACAGGAATGGAGTTTTCCCATAAAAGTACATCCTCGTGCCAGTGGCCGGTAATGACAGCCTTCACATCTTGGCGACCGATAGTCTCCTTCCATTTGGCCAAGTGCTCCTCGTTCCATTCCTTGTCGGGCGGCACATGCATGAAAATCATTGATGGCATACGGGGTTCCTCAGAAAGAGTTTTTTCAAGCCACTCCAATGGCTCATAGTTTTCAATACGCGGACACCAGCTTGTCAGCGGGAGTTCGCAGAAGAGAATCATCCGATAGCCTTTACATGTGAAAACCCCATGGGTCGGACCTATATGAGTTTTAAAGCCTTCAGCAAGATGCAGCGCCTCCTTCTCATCAAATTTATGGACGGAGAAATCATGATTGCCGGGTATGCAATGGACAGGAACACGGAAAGAATTCCTGAATTCATGGAACCTTTTCAGTGCCTCCGGTTGAAGCTCTTTGAAGCCCTTGTCGATTATGTCTCCAGTGACAACGACGAACTCGATCTTTTCATTTTTTTCTTTCATTTCCTCTTCCAGGTATTTCGCAAGTTTTAGACAGTCCGTCGAGACATGCTTGCCCCATCCAAGGTGGAGATCCGTGAACTGGACGAACTTGAACGGCTCACCTGCGTTGGCCTGGAAAAAGATGGCTAGAAAAATCGCAACGACAACTGAAAACAGCCGTTTGAAGGAGCTCCGATGGCCAATCGTGAATTTCGCCCTGGACGAGAAGAGTGAAAGAGAGAATGCGAACATAAATGCCCCTTTTTTTTACTGACATGGAATCTGCTTTTACTATTCGAAAAATACTTTGGCCAGGCCACAAATTCAAGCCGGGGATGTTTAAAATCCCATGGATGTGAAGTTACATTCCAGGTTGTGACGAGTCGGATTTTCAACAGGACCATTTTGATTTGTTGAACAAATTAATTTGACAAAAGAAGAACTGTAAGATATTTTATTACATTGATACGATACGCGATACGGAAACTACAGAAACTTAAGGAATAACGGCAATGAGAAGTACGCTAACAATTAGCATTCCCCAAAATGTACGCAAGCAGCTTGACAGTGTCTCTAAGAGCGAAGATGTTTCTCGAAGCGACATTGTGCGGGAATCTATTCGCGATTACCTTTTTGTCAGGCAGTTCCGCACTCTTCGCAAAAGCATGGTGCCTAAGGCAGCTCAACGCGGCATCCACACAGATCAAGATGTCTTTGACCAAATATCATGAAGATTGTATTGGACACCAATGTTCTTATTGCCGCCTTCATCTCCCATGGCACATGCAATGAATAGCTTGAATATTGCGCGCACCACCATGAAGTTATTATTTCCCACTTTATTATAGATGAGTTCACTGATAAACTCGTAGGGAAATTCGGTTTTACCTCTGAGGAAGCAAGTAACTCTGCCAAATTGCTCATGTCACGATTTGAAGTAAAATCCCCCATTGAACTGTCACGACATATCTGCAGAGATGCTGATGACGATATGGTAATAGGAACGGCTCTTGCTGGCGAATGTGAATGTGTAGTGACAGGCGACAAAGATTTACTTGATCTTAAGCATGTAAGTGGCGTTCACATTATTCCTCCATCAAAGTTCTGGGAGTTTGAAAGATAAATAAGGACTACAAAACCTGAAATATAACGGGAATTCATAATGACAGCACCGCAGGGAATTTTGAATTTGATGGAAGGGTATGTCTAATATTTATAATCAGTATCGTCCCATGGATTATTGGATAAATGGATTGCTGGATTGTTGCAAATCAAGAAGATATGCAGAAAATAATGCATTCATAATTTTCAAAATGCCTTTTTTTATTTCCATTCCAATTC
>CAIQLG010000210.1 GCA_903872565.1 uncultured Lentisphaerota bacterium
AAAGACGGCGCCGTGGACATAGGAAAAAGTCATCCCGTAGTGGGCACCATACCACGCGTCTCCCGCATTGCCGCAGGAGGACTTAGTAGGAGATTTCTCCGACGGGCAGCGGAAGACGCCTTGAGGTTCAACGTACGGCCAAATACTAAGACCATCGCACCATGTTTTCGCTGACACACTAGGAATAGGAACCGGGAGGTAACTGCCTCCGACGAGCAGTCTTTGGAAGTTGCCTCCGTCGGACCTCCATGCCGGCGTGGGCCAGGAGTTATAATCCGTCGAGTAGAGCATTTCGGCATTATATATCTGTTTAAGGTTGGAGGAACAGCATGCCTGTTTACCCATCTCCTGCGCCATCTTAAGCGCCGGAAGCAGCATTGCCATGAGGATGGAGATGATTGCAATAACAACAAGGAGTTCAACGAGGGTAAAAAAAATCTTATTTCTCATCATTTCAAGACCCCTGTATAATCTTCCGACGCTCACACTCTAGCAGACCATTTTTATCTGCATAATACTCAAAATAAGGCAAGGATGCGGAATCGTAAAGAGTAAAATATTGCTATCTTAGAAAGAATATTGCGTAATTTCAGATTTCCCGGTTATGTTGAGCTCAACATAACCGGAAATCTGAAATTTAGTTTAGGTCTTGGGTGTTTTTTATTCTCTGACACTCTGGCTGCGGCTTCGCAGGATTATCTTACTTTACCCAGGAGTCTTAGGATGCCGTCGAGGATAGTAGCGGGATGCGGCGGGCATCCGGGTATGTAGAGGTCAACTGGCAGTATCGAATCCACCCCTTTGCAGGTTTCAGCGTTGTCACTGTATATTCCCCCTGAAATGGCGCAGGCTCCGGCTGCGATCACAATTTTGGGAGCTGGAATGGCTTCGTAGGTTTTCTTAAGTGCGAGGAGCATGTTCTGCGTCACAGGTCCTGTCACTAGAATCCCATCGGCATGTCTGGGTGATGCGACGAACTGTACTCCGAAACGGCCAAGATCCCAGACCAGTGTGTTGAGCACATTGATGTCCGCCTCGCATGCGTTGCATCCCCCCGTAGAGACCTGGCGGAGTTTGAGGGAGCGTCCAAATATTTTTGTTATCTCCTTGTCGGGAAGGCACTTCAGAAGTTTATTTTCTGCGGAGACAAGCAAGTCCTCGCGTTTTCTTGCTGACAGAGAATAATCTTTTGTGAATTTTATTTTTGGTTCAGTGCATATTTTCGCGCAGTTGCCGCAGAATATGCATTTCCCCAGATCAATCGAGACGGAATCTCCTTTTTTTGCAATGCATTTCACAGGGCAGGCATCAAGGCATTTCTGGCAGTTGCCAGCGCATTTTGCCGCATCTATGACAGGCACTCCCAGGAATCTTGCCGGCATCTCAATTGTTTCAGGAGAAAAGGCTTTAGTCCTGTATCCCTGTTTCAGCCTTGCCTTCAACACTTTTATCATAAGTCACCTTAAGTTATCAATGCCACTAAGTTAAGTAGCGCGGGGTATCACCCCGCAGCTTTTCTCGGGGAGATTCCCCGAGTTACTCCTTGGCTATAAATCATTTCCGCAGTATGAGAGATTGAAACTTTTGTTGCATACTGGGAAATTTGAAATTTCCTCGTCCTTCATCACATTTTCGAGCCCTGCCCAGTTGTGGAACGACGGATCCACAATCTTGTATGTTTTGAAGGAACCATCGCTCCTGGTCAATGCCGCATGGCAAATTTCACCTCTCCATCCCTCGATGAAGGAAACCGCCATTGAATCAGGAGATATCGCAGTGGCTTCCTTTGTAAGTTCGCCGGATGGGATGCTATGCAGAAGTTCTCCGATGAAATTCACGGAACTCTTAATCTCAAGCCATCTCACATAGGCTCTTGCAAAAACGTCTCCGGTGTAATAGTTGGCGACAGGAATCTGGCAGAAGCGGTAGACACCGGAAGGGAAATCGAATCTAACATCCGTCTCGAATCCGCAGGCTCTTGCCGCGGGGCCGACTATACCAAGCTGTCTGCATATTTCAGGCTGAAGTTTCCCGCAGTCTTCGAAACGGCTCAACACCGAAGATGAGTCCCATAGAAGTTCTACCGCATTTTGAGTGTCCTTGAATGTCTCGCCCAACCTTTTGATCAGTGTTTCCCGGATATTGTCGTCAATGTCATGCGCGACGCCTCCTGGTCTTATCATGTTTCTTCCGAATCTGTTGCCGCATATCATGGCGGTCATGTTGAGATAGTCGCCCCGGATTCTCCCGCAGTATGATGCGGTCGGTAGAAATGCGACATCGTTCGCCAGTGCCCCGAGATCGCCGGTGTGATTTGCGATTCTTTCAAGTTCGAGCATGATTCCCCTCAGTGAATGCGTCCTCGGGGAAGGATTAATGCCGGAGAGTGCCTCGACGATCTGGCAGTAGGCCATGGAATGTCCTATGCTTGTGTCGCCTGCAAGTGTTTCCATGAGATGGATTGTTTTTTGAGATGGTCCGCCAATGAGCGCTTTTTCTATGCCCCTGTGCTGATAACCGAGGGATATCTCCAGGTTGAAGACATCTTCTCCGTGACATTGGAATCTGAAATGTCCGGGCTCGATGATCCCAGCATGGACAGGGCCTACGGCGACCTCGTGAATTTCTTCTCCTGAAACTCTGTGGAAACTCCTGTCGCTCGGCCTGATCTCATCGGGTTTGCGGTTCCACGCATCTCTTCCTTCACGATATGACGGATGATATCGCAATGGCTTGAAATCCGGATGCCCCTCGGGGATGACGGCCCACTGTTCCGCGATTTCCCTTTCAAATATGCTGGCCTGTGGACATTCGGGCGTGATCGAGGGATAGGAGTTTTGCACGATTGTAGAAGTTATTTTTATACTTCCGTTTTTCCCGTCCGCCATTATTGCGAAGAGCCTTGTTTCGCCGCTTTCGGAAGGTGATCCGAACAAGGATGCGATTCTAAGTCCCTTTCCGCAGGCATTGATGAGGGCTTCCCGGAAAGTTCCTAGTTCCAGGATTGGAATCTTCTCTATTTTGACTGAGGAGCAGTTCTGCAGATTTATGAATTTTTCGTTAGCCATTAAAATCCTCCTCCTATGCACATGGAAACTTGGTTCAGCGTGTTACGCAGGAATTCCGGCATGTACAAGCCAAGGATAAGAGAGAGGATGCACAATGCGGCGGGAGGCAGGATGTTAAGCAGATTTTCTTCGCTGTGTGTGGCGGTTCCGGCATCGGATTTTCCGTAGATCATCTTCATCATCGCATATGACATTGACGAGAACACAACGGCGAGGACGGACAGGAAAATCGCGCCTTCAATGTAGCGGGAACTGCATATCGCATTTTTAAAAATGTTGAATTCACTGAAGAACACACTGAATGGAGGTGTTCCTGTTATCGAGAGGATTCCGGCGATCCATAGCACTGCGGAAAAAGGAATTTTCCTGAGCATCCCGCTCACATCGGATATTGTCCTGCTCCTGTATGTGGCGATGATGTTTCCCGCGACGATGAAAAGAAGTCCTTTAGTGAGCGAGTGGTTCAATATGTGGAACATTGTCGCGGGGAGGGCAGCTACTCCAAGCCCCGTACCGAAGGCGATTATTCCCATGTGTTCGACGCTTGAGTATGCAAGCATTCTCTTGAAATCCTTTTGTGCCACTATGAACAGGGCGGCATATACCATTGAGAAGAGCCCGAAAAAGATCATCAGCCCTGAGCTGAAGTCGCCGACACCAGTGGCGATGCAAACCTGATGTGCTCTAAGTATTCCGAGAAAAGCGCAGTTGAGGAGCGCCCCGGATAGAAGCGCGGACACGAGGGAGGGAGATTCGCTGTGGGCATCAGGCAGCCAGGAGTGGAACGGCGCAAGCCCCATTTTAGTGCCGTAGCCCACCAGGAAGAATATGAATGCTGTCTTGAGCCATTCTGGCTGGAGAAGTTTGCTGTTGCCGAGAAGTGTCGCAAGATTCAAATGTGTTTCAGCCATGTTGATCTTTGATGCCGAGACTGCGAGAAGAAGATTCCCTAAAAGCGCAAGCCCTATTCCCACAGAGCATATCAGGACATATTTCCAAGTGGCATTCAGTGAGCTCTGCCTCCTGTGGAAATAGATGAGCGGAGCACTTGCAAGAGTTGTCGCCTCGATCCCTACCCACATGAGACCGAAATGATGGCTGCAGCAGACTAATGTCATTGACCCCAGGAAGAAGAGAAGGCATGAACAGAACACATTGTCCGGCTCGTTGCTCAGGAACGGAAACCCGTCCGCATCCGAATGATCAGAACTTTTTTCCTCCTTTGCAAGGTACCACATGGAATAGATGGCGCAGACAAGAAAAAGCAGGCTGACTATTGAAAGGAAATACAATCCAACCGGATCAAGTTCGATCCAGCCTTGCATGATTGGAACATTTTGCAGGTTCCAGGATGCCATCGTGAGTACGAAATGGATGATCGCGGTGGAGAGCAGGATACCCCTTATCACCTTTTTCGAGTGCAGGAGGAACATCATGCCTCCCGCGAGAAACGGCAGTAAAATTAGACCGGCCAATATCACTTTATTCCTCCGCTAAGGTATGCATTCGCGTTATTTGAGATTATTTGTGTCAATGTGATCGAACTCCCTGTTTATGTGGAACATCATTATTCCCATGATGAATACGACAACGATAACATCCAGCATTATCCCCAGCTCCACGATGAAGGCCTGCTTCAGCGCCAGCGCGGTACCCACCAGGTATATTCCGTTCTCAAATACAATGTAGCCCATGACCTGGGTGACGGCCTTGATCCGGCTGACAATTATGAACAGTCCGCAGAAGATTGAAAACACTCCGATGATCGGAGCCATGGCGGTCAGAGGAGTGACAGGGAAAACAATATTTCTGCACAATATGCTCGCCAGCGCCAATGCGATAACTCCGATCAGTATGGATGAAGTGTATCCCACGTATGGTTCGACTTCCTTTCTCACATTTACAGTGCGGATCGTATATTTTAAAAGCCCCGGAAAGACAAATCCTTTCACTGCAATTATGAGGCAGGAGATGAGACAGGCCTCCAGGTCGAAGCTTCCTCCCGCCACTCCCATAAGAGGAAGAAGGCCTATGATTATTCCCTGAAATGCCAGGATATTTATGCATGCGCCAAGACGGCTTGAGGCAAGCAGCATCAGGTTGGTGGTCAGAATCAAGATAATTAATGAGTCAATTACAGAGTTCATAATATCACCTGAATGTTAGAATAATGGCTAGCATTGACAAGGCGAAGGCGGCGATCAGCATTCTTGACACTTTCGCGAAACGGAATCTCGCCATTATGGATTCAACTGTTCCGACTACGACAGATAAAATCACGATGACGCAGAACGATGAAACATATGCAGAGAGGCTGTTCCCCGCGAAAGAAGGTAGTACAAGCCCAGCGATAATGCTGCAAAAAAGAAATAATTTCAGATATGAGGCATATAGAATTATCCCCAGATCGGGGCCACTATAGTCAAGAACCATCACCTCGTGAATCATCGTGAGTTCGAGATGAGTGTTGGGGTCATCCGCCGGGACACGGCAGTTTTCCACGAGCAGCACTATGAAAATCGAGAGCAGGACAAGAATTATAACCGGAAGATTGCCATTCATGATGCCCGACATTCCCGAGAAGATGTCACCAAAAGAAAAAGCACCCGTAAGTGAGACACATGCGGCAAGTGCCGCGAAGAAGGCCGGTTCTGCAAGCGCCGAAAACCAGACCTCGCGGCTCGCACCCATTCCTTCAAAACTTGATCCGGTGTCCAGGGCGGCCAGGACTGTTAAAAAACGCGCCAATGAGAGGAGATAGGCGAAAAATATTATATCTCCGTAGAAGGAGATGGGTGCCCGGCCACCTCCCGGACACGGCACCAGGATCAGCGCGCAAAAAACAGCGGACAGGGAGATCATTGGCGCAACCTTGAATATCCAGCTCGTTGTCCTGCTGTAGACGGATCCCTTGTTCATAAGCTTAAAGATGTCATAGTATGGCTGGAGCAGGGGAGGCCCCTTTCTTCCTGCAAAAAATGCTTTCACACGGTTTACGATCCCCGGGATGAGCGGGGCGCATGCCATCGCAAATATCATGAAAATCATGTTTTCCGCAATCTGTTTTAAATCTGCCGTGTTCATAATAGATAATTATATATTAGTAAAAGGATTGTCGTGATGATTATGTAAAGGATGGAAACATGGACATTGACATTGTCGAAACGGATCAGCTTCTCGGAAGATTCCGAAAAGGCCTTGAAGATTGGAACCAGCACCCGTTCCATGAAAAAATCCGGAGTATGGCTTGTGAAACGGCGGTCTTCCGGGAACAGGGACGAAGTGTCGGGCTTTTTGACAACGGTGCCGAGAAGCTCATGGAAAAATTTTGTGAGAGGCTGGACGAATGATGATGACGTGTATTGCATGCTATTCACTGGTCTTATGTAGCCACAATCCCACGTGCATGATTCTGTATTCTTCGCCTTGCCCTTAAGCTTATTACGGAAAACCCAGATAAGGCCTGCAACAACAATTAGCAGGAATGAGACCGCAGATATCGAGAACAATGGGGCAAAGGCATTCCTGAAAAAAAACATTTTGTCGGTTCCATTCAAGGCTGATCCTCCAAGCATTTGGGCCGCAGGGAAGTACAACACATCAAGAAACAGCGGAGCAAGCAGTCCAATGCCAAGGCACATCGCCGCGAGAATATACATTGGTATCCTCATGGACAACGGGACATCGTCGTACGCTTTCGTGGAATTGCCTGAACGGTTTTCCCCAAGGAATACAGATCCAAAGATATTCGAGAAACAGGCTGCCGCAAGTCCGCCTATCAGGCCAAGCGAAATCAATACGGATATGCCGGCAACAAACAAGGCGAAATTGGAAGATCCGAGCGATTTGAGACATGCCAGAAATATTAGAAACTCGCCTACAAAACCATTGAAGGGAGGAAGCCCCGATATCGAGGCGGAACCTGTCAGGAATCCAATGGCGGTGCCGGGCATTCTCTTGCCAAGCCCCCCCATAAGGTCCATTTCCCCTGTTCCTGTCTTGTAGATCACCGATCCCGCCCCCATGAAAAGGAGACTCTTGAAAATGCAATGGTTCACTACATGCAGCAGAGCTCCCGAAAGCCCGAGGAATGCAACAATGGGATTGCCTGACACATGCCCCACAAGTCCAATTCCAAGTCCCAATGATATGACTCCGATATTTTCAACGCTGCTATATGCCAGAATCCGTTTCAGGTCGTGCTGTGCAAGCGCATAAAGCACTCCCATTATTCCAGACAATATCCCGACAATGACAAGGGCCAGCCCCCACCAAAGTTGGATCGGACTCATGAAACTTATCGTCCTGAGCAGGCCATAAATTCCCATCTTGATCATTATCCCTGACATTATTGCGGAAACATGGCTCGGAGCCGCAGGATGCGCCTGGGGAAGCCATATGTGCATTGGCATAATCCCGGCCTTTGAACCGAATCCGATCAGCGCAAAAAGAAAAATCAGGGTTCCGGACAGTCCTGCGCCAGATGCCTTCATAGAGGAGAAATCCATGTTACCCGATGATCTGCCGATGAGGACAAATGTGGCTATTATGAATGCACAGCCTATGTGGGTCGAAACAAGATAAACCCACCCGGCCTCGCAAACCTTCTTCTTCTCGTGTTCGAGGACAACAAGGAAATAAGAACTGATGGACATCATCTCCCAGGAGACTATGAACATCGGGACATTTCTGGAGACGAGAACAAGGAACATGGATGCGATAAGGATATTGAAGAAGAACCAGGCGGGCGCGGTGTTCTTCCCATGAAATGTCTTTTCCAGATATCGGACACCATATATTGATGAAATAAGTGAGATGCCAAGCAGGGGAAGCAAAAAGAAGGCGGACAATGGGTCAAGTCCAAAACTCACAGACCCGAACGGCAGCGGGTATGTTGTCGCAGCATCAAAGGTTTTTCCGAGTAGAATGGATTTGATGCAGATACTGGAGGAGAGAACCAGCGCGGAAAAATTCCCGAGAATGGAAAAAAGACCGGGATTGATCCTCGTCTTGCCTGCGAGAAGCGAGGCGAAGGCGCATAAAACAATAACAAAAACCCCTATTATCAATAAAAGCATGATTTGATCCAGTTCTTAACCGGCTATGCCGGGACTTTTTTGGAACGCCACCAATCCCGACACCCTTTGGTGCCGGGATCTACGACGTTGGTGGCATTTATCCAATGGTGCCGGCAGGTTGCCGGCGTTCCCTAGAAAAATACAATTTCCCATACGATAAATTTATCGTATCGTACAAACTCACAAGCCGGAGGCTTGCGCTACCTCTATCATCTCGTGCAGGTTCACAAGCCGGAGGCTTGTGCTACTTCAATATAAAATTCATACGCTAAGTTTCGATTCGGCCTTCTGTATTTGCAGCAAGATGTCCTCTCGGGATCCAGAATTTCTCAAGTATGCTGTCATATTGGGATCGCGCAGGATGAATGCAAGCCGGGATATGAGTTTGAGATGAACTCTCGGCGATGGAGACAAAAGGGTGAAAAGACAGAATACCGGAATCCCATCAATGGAACCGAAATCCAATGGTTTCTCAAGAAAGCACAATGTGATGATCGGAGACAAAATGTTTAAGACAACAGGATTTCTTGCGTGCGGAATCGCAATCCCGTCACCAACTCCGGTAGAAGCCATCTGCTCCCTCGCGACAAGAACTTCAAGAAGAAATTTCCTGTCAATCTCATCGGGGAGCTTCATCAGTTCGACTACATTTTTAAGAACAGTGTTCTTGTCGCCGCCTTCTATGCGGAAATATATGCCTCCCGCCTTTATGGACGCGGCAATTGAATCCTCCGCAACTTCAGTGTCAGCCGTATCCCCGAAAATCTCGTTGGAGACGCTTATTTTTTTTGCGTTTGCCCATTCGATCAGTTCATAGCGGTTGAACCGGTACTGGTCATTGATGCGATATGCCGGAATTATTTTCTGGTCAATCCATCTGTAAACCGTTCGCTGAGAGACATTAAAAAATTTTGCCACATCATTGACATCAAGCTGCATTTAAACTACTTTCCTTTTTTAAGTAATGCACCAGTCTTCGTTTTTTCATTAGTTGTAGCCACGGCCATGTTGGCCGTGTTCGGCCCCAACATGGGGGCGGCTACATTAAAATTACCAATAAAAAACTGATGCGTTACTTTTTAATTCTTGTGCCGTCTGGCATAAAATGCAACACGTGTCATATAATGTCAATGCCTGTTGTTAAAATTCATTGGCAATTTTTTAAGCTTCTAATTTTTACAGCGTAAAAAAATCTGCCTTCCGCGAGGAATGCGGCGTCATATACAGCATGTTGCCCGGCTAAAACCACCAGTTCCCAGCCAATATGGAATAGAATTGGCTGATTTCAAATGCCTTTTTTACATTTGATTTTCGCCCTCTCTCGGAGTATCTTCCAGCAAAGCATAAATGATATATAAACATAGTTCTGTATATGAATAAATTCATAGTCATCCCACAGGATGACGGATTGATGGATTTTTGGATTAGTGGATTATTGGTTTTGGGTTAAGAAAAGGCAAAGACGCATGGAATTGGAATGGAAATAAAAAAAGGCATTTTGAAAATTATGAATGCATTAT
>CAIQLG010000211.1 GCA_903872565.1 uncultured Lentisphaerota bacterium
CTAAATGGCGATAATCCGGCAATATACCGCCACTTCAACAGGGTCAACCTGTTGAAGCTCGACCTCAGCGTCAGGCCCGCGCACAGGATTGCCACCTATGGATGGAAGGTGTTGAAAGAATAATCCGGGGTTCGCGACAACACACGCATTACAAAAAAACATCATATTTTTAAATTATACCTATTGACATGTTTTGGTTCATCCGTTACTTTAACAAAATTGAATACCCGGGCATTCAATTTCTCTTAAAGAGGATTGGCCATGAATATGACAATGAAGAAAATAGCCGAGATGGCAGGCGTTTCACGCCCCGCTGTTTCAACTGTCCTAGGCAGTTCGAAATGTACTCGCGTGTCAGCTAAAACCAGGAAAAAAATACTTCGTCTGGCTGAAAAATATGACTTTGTGCCAAATCAGGCCGCAAGACAGCTGAACGGCATCTCCAGCAATTTGATAGGATTGATATCCGTGCCGAGCTATCAGGGGACCTGGTCGGCGGCTCAGATGGAAGTCATTACCATTCTCCAGTCACGCGGTCTTGAGGTTTTGACTGCGTGCCTGGTCTCCAATAATGACCAGCGAAAGATAATCAATGAGTTCCGGACTCGCCGGGTCAAAGGTATTATTGGATTTGCGTTGGGCTCGAAGATTATCCAGCCGAAAAATGACAAGATCCCGGTGGTCTACTGTTCCCATAACAACCTCTGCGGTTTTGATGTCGGCTCCGATATCGTCCTTGGTGGATATCTGGCGGCAAGGCATCTATTGGGACATGGCCGTAGAAAACTGGTCTACATGGGATGGGGGGGGGCAACGAATTCCAACCGCCTGAAATATGGAGGAGTATGCAAGGCTTTCGAAGAAGCTGGCATAAAGGCGGAAAAGGACAACTTCCTGAACATCGAAAACGGAAACTCAAAGGAGATTCTCTCCCAGCTGCGGAAACGCCGCGCCGACGCCTTGATCTGCTGCAACGATCACACTGCTGCGGAAATGCTCAAGGTCTTCCAGCAAAACGGAATCAAGGTTCCAGACGATTTGGCGGTTACAGGATTTGACGGGTTTTCCTTATGCAAATATACTCACGTCTCACTGGCCACCGTAGTCCAGCCTGTTGGTGAACTGGTGCAACGTACAGTTGAACTGCTGTTGGACCGCATAAATGCCAGGCAGTCGCATGAGGAATTCAGCAATATCAAGCTGCCTCCGGTTTTCCAGCCGGGCGGCAGCTGTGGCTGTCCTGAACCTCGAAAAAACATGATTTCAGGACAGCCTGTCATTCTTTTGGACAATATCTTGATCGTATAGAAAATTGTATTTTCGCGTTTTTTGCGTGTTTGGCGGGAAAAAATATGATATTAAGTCAGAGGATTATGTTCAACATGAACAAAAAATGGAGGTGTTCAATGTCATACGAAAAGAAGAGAAGAATTGAAAAATTCACACTTATTGAGCTCCTCGTGGCTGCGCCCGGCGTAGTTCTGAATCGCATTGCGATTCAAACGAAGGCGAGAGCACATTCGATCAAGTTCACCCTGATCGAATTGCTCGTGGTGATTGCAATCATCTCCATCCTCATGGCGATGTTGTTGCCTGCACTCAAAAAAGCAAGGGACATGGCGAAACAGATCCACTGTCTCAACAATATCAAGAATATCGGATCTGCATGCACCATGTACGCTATGGATTATGACGGCTGGCTGCCGCCCCCGATTTGGCAGCCGGGGGCTAGAGAGACACGCTATTTCGAATGGGAGTGGAGCTTGCCGGCTCTGGGGTATGTGAAAGCCAAAAGCGGGGGACTCAGTTCGGTGAAGTGGAATGGTGGGAAACGGTGCGACTATGCCTGTCCGGCGGTACAGCTGTCGGACGTGGACAGCAGGTTC
>CAIQLG010000212.1 GCA_903872565.1 uncultured Lentisphaerota bacterium
CCTCCCCTGCGCGTGCAAGGAATGCTACGAGCTCTATGGTGTGAAGCCCACCACCAAGCCTGAGGACGCGAAACTCTGGTATGACGATCCGGCCTGGGGCGAGAAAATATGGATCATGCACCGGGACATGGCGCTCCGATTGCAGAAAGACCGGCCGGGCAAGAAAATGATGCTTGTATCGTATGGCCCCACCTGTAACCCGCCTAAGACGATCAAGGAATTCCCCGACAATGTCATGATTGAAATGTGTACGGTAGATACCGAGGAATTCAAGGCCTGGGACGCTATAAAAGTTCCCTGCGGGTTCGCCGAGTATCTTTATACATGGGGGTATACCGTAAGGACACCTCATTTAAATATTGTCGACATACAACAATTATTCGACCTGTTCAGAAAGTATAATGTGCATGTTGTTCAGGATAACTTGTTGCCTTTTATACCAGGTCTTGAAGGACCGAATATTTATGCCTATGTAAGACTGGCAATCGACCCGCAGCGGAAAACTGCGGACGAGCTTTATCGGGAATACCTGGAAGCGGCTTTCCGCGAATCCGAAATTCCCATGAGGCGATTCTTCGCCATCGTTCAACGTGAGGTCTCTTTGAAGGGACACGGCGATAAGATCCGCCAGCTTGGCATTACCTATACTCCTGAAATTATAAATTCGATGGAAGAAGAGCTGCAACGCGCGGAAAAGACGGCGACCCAGCCGAAAGTCAAAAACCGTATCGCCATGGTGCGCGGGGAATTTGATTTCCTGAAACATATTGTCAATGTCATCTACTGCTGGCATACGTATCAGTATAGACGGGACCAGGCGGCGCTGGATCAGCTCTGTGACGCAGTCGACGCCAGAAATAAAAATTTGGACGATTTTATTTCAAAGTGGCACACACCTCGGCATAATTTGTGGCCCGGAGAAAACTCAGCCTATGGAAGCCCCCTGAATATCCCGCCGTTCAACTGGGATACGCAGAAAATGCGCAAGGAGGGACTGACGCAAATCCAGGAGAAAAGCATGAAGGCGGTCTTCACCGAAACAGTGCCCGCGCTTGATTCTCCGGACTGGGGAAAAGCGGAAGCACAGAAGATGGGGAAACCGCGCGATGTAAATGCGGAACTGCATGCGGACACATCGTTCCAAGTGCTGTACGACAAAGACAACCTCTACATCAAAGTCACGGGCAGCCAGGAGCCATCCCTGATGAAATTCGAGTCCAGAGGGCGTGACGACGAACTTGCGCTTGCGGAAGGCGTTGTGATTAATCTTTCACCTAAAGCGGACAAGAGCCAGTATTACTACCTGGTTTATGAGCCGGCGGAAAATTCCTACCAGGACGCCACGCATGGATTCGTCACGGACACGCTGGATCCGCGCTTCGGCTGGAACGACTGGACCTGGAACGGCGACTGGACCTATTCCAACAAGCTGGATCCGGAAAAGGGCAAGTGGGAGTCGATGGCGACGATACCATTCAAGACATTGAAGGCCGAAACTCCCAAACCGGGGAGCATGTGGTATTTCAACATGGCCCGCATTCATTTCTATCCTGCTAAAGACGCAAAAGACGGCAAGAAAGAGCGTGAGCTTTCCGTGTGGACAGGAGGTTTCAATATTTCGAAGGTTCCGGGAGACGGCTCCTTCGGAGAGTTGGTTTTCGAATAAAACTTAACAAAAGGAAATGGATCATGAGAGGAATGAACAAAATGTTGGTGGTGTCTATTGCTCTGGCACTTATCGTCATCGTCGGCTGCAATCATGGAAGTGGTGAATCAGGAATGCCACAACTTAAGGGCGGTCAATCTCCCAGTGTGAAAACAGCAGGCAATGAGGAGAACAATCTGGTTTTTGGTGAAGCGTATCTGGTCAAGGACGGGAAGCCAGGTGCCGACATTGTGATTGCCGACGCGCCGCCACGCATGGTGAAGTTGGCGGCTGCGGAATTGCAAACCTACATCGAGAAAATCAGCGGCGCGAAGCTGGCGATCACGAACGCTCCTGGTCCGGACACGCCCGCCCACATCTACGTGGGCCGGAGCGCAGAAACGGACAAGCTCAAAATCTCGGACGAGGGCTTGAAGCACGGCGCGTTCAAGATGGTGTCGGGGAAAAACTGGCTGGTCTTGCTGGGGCACGACAGCGACTACACGCCGCCGATGCCTTTCTATGATCATGGTAAGTATTGCGGGATCGGTCGTTCGACCAACGTTGACGAATATCTGACCAAAGAATGGGATCCGGATCTGGAGGCGCGCGCGCGCCAGCAGGGAATCAACTTGGAGGGAGAAAAATGGGGCTCGCCATATTGGGATATGTTTAGAACATACAGTCGCACGTTGGGTATTTGGCAAGCTGACGAACGCGGCTCGCTTAACGCGGTGTACGCATTTCTGCGGGACCAGGGTATCCGCTGGTATCTGCCCGGCGAACTGGGAGAAATCGTGCCGAAAAAAACGAGCGTTGCGCTTCCCCGGGTGGACAAGACCGTGCGACCGGATTTCGCATTGCGCAACCCGTCCCCGTTGTTCAAAGACTGGTGGATATCGAGCAATTGGGCTGGTGGCAAGGATGAGATTCTTTGGCAGTTGCGCATGGGATTCAATAAGGCGTCCGACGTCATCGGCAGCGATTATGGGGTCGGCCTCGCCCATGGCTTGTGCTATGTGTTCGGGCGGGAAGGAATGGAACAGACGCACCCGGAGTATTACGCGAAAAACAAGGATGGCGCCCTGGTCATCATGAGAAGCGGTCGACGCGACCCCTGTCCCTGTCTTTCCTCGCCGGGGCTCTTGGCGTCGAACGTCAAGTATATCCGCGCCCTGTTCGACTTCTACGGCGAGCCGATGGTTTCGGTCATGATGCCGGACGGCTACGCGGGCGAGGGCATCTGCCAGTGCGAACTCTGCAAGAATAAAGAGACGCCGGAACGGGGGTTGTATGGCTTTGCCTCGGACTATGTATGGGACTATGTCAACCGCGTCGCCCAGGAGGTGTACAAAACGCATCCGGACAAAAAGATTAACTGCTGTGCTTATGGCGGCTACCGTCTGCCGCCGACCAAGATCGCTCAGTTGAGCCCCAATATCGTCGTCGGGCTGGCCCAAACGCGCAGTTGGGAATTCAACGACTACGCAGATCCCAAGGAAAAAGAGCGCACGCTCAATCTGCGCCAGGAATGGTTGAAACTGTTGCCGAAAGGGCACACGCCATTTTTTACGTACGAGTACTATCGGGACGGCATGGGGAGCCCGTATATGCTCCCCTTGTTCTTCCCGCACACCATCGCCTCGGATCTGCGCGCGCTAAAAGGGATTTCCCTGGGAGAGTACGCTGAGGTCTATTCGGGCGGTATGAGTAAATCCCTGGGCCAGTACTTGGGCGTCCCGCTTCTCAACCTGTACGTGGAGGCGCAGTTTCTGTGGGACGCCGATCAGGATGTCGACCGGTTGCTGGGCGAGTACACCACGCTTTTCTACGGGCCGGCGGCCGCTGAAATGAAAGCGTTTGTCGATTATGGCGAAGCCAACTGGATGTACTTGGAAAAGAATGCGGACAAGCTCGGCCAGGCTTTTGCGTTGCTGGAGAAGGCGCAGGCGAAGGTCGCGCCCGAGTCGGTGTACGCCAAACGCATCGCGCTGATTGCCGACAACATGCGCCCGATGAAGAAACTCCTGAAACAGCTCACCACCGTCCGCGACCCTGTGCCAGAAGCAGTGGGTTGGGGGCGCGGTATGACCATCAAGCTGGACGGCAAGCTGGATGACGAGTTCTGGAAGTGGAATGCGATCATTTGGAATGGGCTCCAGGAAGTGGAGACGGGGCGACCGGCGCTCTATCGGACTACCTTCAAGACGGCGACTGTGGACGGCAATATCTATTTCGGGATCGAGTGCAAAGACGCCGCCCGGACGGCCTTGACCAACACCGTGACCCGGCACGACGACCCGGCAATATTTGACGGCGAAAATGTTGAAATCCTGCTCGAAACCCAGAATCATTCCTATTATCAACTCGTCATCAGCCCAGCAGGCGGGTTGTTCGATGCCGATTGTAAGAAGGGCCGCGATCCGCAATGGGAATCGAAGGCGGAGGTGGCCACGCATATTGACGGGGATACCTGGACCGCGGAGATCCGCATTCCGATTGTGAATCCGACGCAGGAGGATATCCAGCCCATGCTCGGTGTGGCCGGGGACCTGCCGACCGAAACGTTTCCGTGGTATTTCAATGTCTGCCGCCATAGTATCCATGAGCATGAGGTCGAGAATTCGGCCTTTTCCCCCACCGGCGCGGGGTTCCATGTGCCGTTGAAGTTCGGAAAATTGCGGATGCGATAAATTTAAGAGTAAAGGGATATTGATTGTGAATAGACGATGTAAAACTAAACTGAAAGGTGACAAGAATGATCAAATCAATGGTAATTATTGGAATCGTGTTGGCGTGTTGTGCCGGCGCGCGGGCCGACTATCTCTCCGACCGCAAAGCAGCCTTGGAATTGGTCAAGGGCGGCAAGAATGACGAGGCGTTGTCCCTGTTTACCAAGATGGCGGCAAGCGCGGCGAGCGACCTTCAGAAATCCGACGCCCTGGAACAGGCGGTCGGGTGCGCGAACCGTTTGAAGCAATATGATCGGGGGCTGGGGCTCACCGTATCCCATGATCTATGATCGCTTCATATGCAACGGCGATGAGAAACTGCTCATTGACACCGGTAATTTCGGCAATCCTTCCGCCGAGCTCGGGGCGCAGATCACGGGTGGGAATATCTTCGCGAATGGAATCTATGCCGGCATTTTTGGAATCTACGCGCCAAATGCCTGGAGCTCTGGTTCGAGCATGGTCCATGTTGCCGAAATATACAACGGCACGGAAAATGCGCTGATGACTTATTCCATAAGCAAAGGAGAGGCGATACACTGGCCAGGTCCCATCATAAGAAATTTCTACAAGGACATCGGATGGATCGTCATACCCGAGCCGGAAACTGCCTGGGGCGCGGGAAGCAACGCCCTGGGACAGCTCGGAATCAGCTCCGGCTCGCTTGAAAACCAGCCCACACCAGTTTTCATTGAAGGTGTTACGAATGTTATTGACATTTCGGCTGGTGCCTATCACACCGCCGCCATAAAGGATGACGGCTCCCTGTGGGCGTGGGGCAAAAACGAATACGGCCAGATAGGCGATGGCACAACGACACAGCGCCTTCAGCCTGTCCAGATTGCGAGCCTCTCCGACATGATTTTTGTTTCCTGCGGCAACAGCCATACGCTCGGGCTCAAAAAGGACGGCACAGTCTATGCCTGGGGTTACAATTTTTTTGGACAGCTTGGAGACGGCACCTCGGACGACAGCCATCAGCCGGTGCAGGTGCCAGGCCTTGAACGGATAGTCCAGGTTTCGGCGGGAGACTATCACAGCCTCGCGCTCTGTTCCGATGGAACCGTCTATGACTGGGGATGGAATGGCCTCCAGCAGATTGACCCGGCCAAGGGCGAATACATTCTTTCACCTGTCGTTGTGCCGGGACTTTCTGGCATACGCAAAATTTCCGCAGGCGGCGAGCACAGCATCGCCCTTGACAAAAATAGGAATGTCTGGACCTGGGGATGGAACTGGTACGGCCAAATAGGCGATGGCACAACATCCTCCGGATCAGGCGCATACAAGACTTCCATGACCGGTGCCATTGGTGTGGCGGCGGGCATCGGCCATTCCGTTGCCCTCAAGGATGACGGCACCGTCTGGACCTGGGGACTTAACGACTTCGGGCAGCTTGGCAACGGAAACAATATCAACAGCTCCGTCCCGTCAGCCGTACCGGGGCTGGCAGGAATCGCCGATATTGCCTCGGGCTCATGGCACACAATTGCGGTCAACGTTGACAGGGGATCTTATGTCTGGGGCAGGAACTCCGATGGTGATCTCGGGATTGGCGAAACCGGAAACTCAAAAAGCTCGCCGGTAAAAATAGAGTCAACCTCCAAGTTCTATCTCGTGGACGGTGGCTATCATTATCTCGTGTTCCTGTCCGAATCCCAGGACACCGTCAGAGTGAAAGTTTCCGCATTTCCGGAAAATGGTGGAACAACCAATCCTTCCGGGAACCTGCTCGGAGACAAAAGCACACCGCTCGACGTAACTGCGGTTGCGGCAGACAACTGGACTTTCGTGAACTGGACTGCGGAGCCACCAGCAAACGCGACATTTGCAGACTCTTCATCTCCGGCAACTGAAGCGACCTTGTCCGGCGATGCCACAATCACTGCGAACTTCCAGGAAAATCCTCCTGCGGAGGCCATGGCCTACGGCAGGAAATACACGATCGGCATCGCTTCAATCCCGGGAATTATTGATTTCACTGGCAAACCAAAGGTCTATGCAACCTACACGCCAGATTTTGCTGATCTTAAGTTCAAGAAGACCGCACTTAACGTTTTCACGGAGATATCCGAGGGGGGGGCGGTAAACAGCATTGATTGCGAATGGACCGGAAGAATGGCGCTGCTCCACAAAAACGTCTGGACCGATAAGACCAAGACGACAAAGCAGATACTTGAGGAGAACCCTCCGGAACCGCTTGTTTGCAGGGCTTTCGCTTCGGCCACAGATTCGAAAAACACGAAAGTCAAAGATGTGAACACAGGTATTGACCTCTCGCTGTTGCCACCCGTAATCACGGATGTCATCGATGAAAGCGGGAACTCCATTAATACCATCAGTACAGCGACAGCCGGACAAAAAATAAGGATAGTCGGCAGGATGTTTGGAAAGGCAATCCCTGTAGTCTGGATGGAATATCCTGTCTATCAAAGAGATGGAACGACTCTTAACGGGATCAACAGGTTCAAGCTGAAGGTGGACAAGAGCTCCCTGAAGTTCGAGGACGCGAAGAAAAAGCCGAGTGTCATGGACATAGGAACAGGCGACAGCGAAATGACTGTCATCATTCCCGACAGGTGGCCAAGGGGCTGGAAGCCTGGCGCACACAACATCGTCATAGACAACAAGGTCTGCAGGGGAACCATTGATTTCAACACTCAGGAATAAAAATCGTCAAAGGTGTGACATCTAGATAATCTCGGCGGAAATCTTTCCGCACGAGATTATCTTCTGAAAGTCACATTTCAAATTCCCCATTTTCCTTTAACTTTTTCCTTCTAGCAAGGAAAAATCAGCGGAAGTCGTTCGCCAGGATGGTAGAAATGCCAATTCGGGGTATATTTAAAAAGTAAAAATGAAAGAGTTTATGATATTAAAATCAGGAGAAGATGTCAATGAATAGTCGAGAACGTGTATTGGCGGCAGTGAAACGTCAACGTCCGGATCGGCCAGCCACCAGCTTGCGGTGTACCGTTGAGGCATGGGATTCCTTGAAAAAGCATCTAGGTGTTGAAACGAACGACGATGTCATGGATGCCCTGGATATCGACCTGCGATGGGTGGGGGTTCCGTTCATAGGGCCCAAGGAGCGTTCGGCCATTCCGCTTGGCAGCGAGGGCACCGACTTCTGGGGTTGCCATAACCGCAAGGTGGAAAATGATTTCAACAGCTATTTTGAATTCGATAATCATCCGCTGGCCAGCGCAAGTTCCGTGCAGGACATCAACCGGCACGATTGGCCAAGCCTGGATTGGTGGAACTACGCTGCACTGCCAGCGGCGATCCAGGCTGCAAACCGTAAAGAACCACGTGCGATCATGTATTTTGCCGGTGGTTCGTTTGAAACGCCATGGTACATGCGGGGAATGGAGGCCTTCATGATCGATCTGTACGAGAATCCGGATATAGTGGATGCCATTTGCTCGCATGTTACGGAATACTATCTGCAACGTGCTTTTCGAGCGATTGATGCCTCAAATGGGATGATCGATATGATTGGCTCGGGCGGAGACCTTGGATCGCAGCGTGGCATGATGGTGAACCCCGATGTGTGGCGGGAGAGGATCAAGCCATACTCGGCCAAGCTCATTGCAACATTCAAGAAACGGGGTTTCTCTACATTTTATCATTCCTGTGGCTCGATAGTGCCGGTTATCGGAGATCTGATTGAAATGGGGCTCGACGTCCTGGATCCGATTCAAGTCAGCGCGGCCGGCATGAAACCCGAGGAACTGTTCCCTGCCTTTGGGGATCGTCTTTCATTCCACGGGGCGATCGACGAGCAGGAACTGCTGCCGCATGGCACGCCTAAACAAGTATATGATGAAACCACCCGTGTCATTGACATTCTGGGACAAAATGGCGGCTTCATCGTATCGCCAAACCATCAGGTACAAGGAGACACGCCGCCAGAGAATATAGTGGCGATCTTTGATGCGGTCCGCGATTATCGCTGGTAGCCGCGCCGACTGATTTCTGTCCAGGAACTGTTCGTAAGATTGGTGAAATATAAGGAACTTGTTAAAATGAATTTTTCAAAGATGATGCTGGGTACCGTTCAATTCGGGATGAACTACGGAATCGCAAACACTTCTGGCAAGCCTTCCTACGAAATTGCCAGAGATATCATGCGGACTGCATATGAATGCGGCGTAAACTGCCTCGACACTTCGGCGGCTTACGGTGACAGCGAAGAAGTGATTGGGCGTGCCTTGACAGAGCTGGGACTAAAAAATAAGATGCATGTCATCACCAAGGTAAGCAACATAAAAATTTCGTCTCCTTCTTCAGATGCAGCAGCGGAAAAGTATATCAACGAAAGTGTGGAAAATTCACTTAGGCGTCTCAAGACAGACCGTCTTGACATATGCCTCATCCACCATGAATCAGACATCGAATATATAGGAATCCTGCGGAAGCTGGAAAAGAAAGGACTTATCGGCGGAGCAGGAATTTCCCTGGATACGGATAAATACTGCAAAGAAGTAATCGCACTGGGGATAAAATATGTCCAGCTGCCTTACAATATCCTGGACAGGCGTTTTGACGCATTCTTTTCTGAAGTCCAGCCAAACGGGATTGCCGTTTTCACACGGAGCGCTTACTTGCAGGGACTTCTGTTGATGCCTGAAGAAAATATTCTCCCTGATTTGACAGATGTCATCCCCATACGCCGCAGACTAGGGAAAATCGCTGCGTCTGCCGGCATGAACATGCCAGAACTCTGCATAAGGTTTGTCTTGAGCAATCCTGCGGTGACCAGTGTATTGACAGGCGTTGACAACGTGCAGCAGCTCATTCAGAACCAGCAAGTATTGGGGAAAGGTCCCTTGCCTGGCAATTTATTGCAGGAAGTCAAGGCGGCAGTTCCCGTGCTTGATGAAAGTATAATACGCCCGTTCCTGTGGAAGAAAAAATGATGCTCCCTCATAATCGAATGATACAGTTTTTCAGAAAAATAAATTAATTATTTTTCTGAAAACTATATATGGAGTACGATAAGGCTCATTATTCTTTTGCGATTCTTATGAGACAGCAGTGTTGATTTTCCTGCAATATTTTGAGATGAAGTCCTTCATTCCCGCATAGATCAGAAAGGAAGTTCATATTGAAATGTATCCAGCCAAATTCCGGCCCAGTTTTATTTTTCCATACAGGATTAAGTCCTATTGAAAAATAGTCCTTATCCTAAAATATCTTTTCAGTCCAAGTTCTGACAATCTCCCGGAGGATGGATACTTCAAGAAAAATTTACTATTGTCTCCTGAATAATATGCTTTCAGCGCTTCACCGTGGAATTTCCGGAATTTCCACTTCCGCTCAATGTTTATGCCCCAACCCCAACGTAATCCGGCCTACACGGGAACTGTGTCCGCCTTGAGCGAATAGCATAGCAGAAATGTCTTGTCGCCGATGCTGACAAAGTCGCCGGGATGCACGGATCTCCTGCTTATTTTATCTCCGTTGATAAATGTTCCGTTGGCGCTGTAGCAATCCTCGACGAGAATGGACTTTTCATAAACGATCACCTGTGCCTGTTTTCTTGACACGAGATTGCTGTTAACAAAGAAGCAATTAGCATCGTCTAACCTGCTGATCATAAATGATTTGCCCTGCGCAGGGAGGTTCATCTTCTGTCCCGAGACCTTTTCATCCGGCTGAACCTCCATGAACTTCATGCATGATGCAGTGAATGATGGTATTTTTGTTGTTGTCTGGCTTTTGTGTTTTGTCGGAAGGGTGATGGAGAAGCCGAAATTGCTTATCTGCGAGAAGGGGGGTAGGAGGTGCAGCTGCATTTGGAGAAGTTCTTCCCCGTTCATTTTGACATTTGCGAACGGAAACAGATAGAGGTTGCCCTCAATCGGGAATGTCATTCCTACGAATTCCACTCCCTCCGCCTTCAGTTGAATGTCGCTGGCACTGTTGGATCCCAGTATTTGAGGGCGGTTGAAAGAGCACCTGGATTCTGTTCCGTGGGTGTCCTTGATCAAGTATGTGTCCTCAGTGTCAGGACTTTTCACCCCTGTGCTTCTCCTAGGTTTTATGATGAAAGGGGTTTTACCAATCATCATGAAGGCGGGATTTTCATCTGTGAAGGTGGCCTGTGGTGTCTGCTCTCCGTTTATGGAGGTGATGCTGTTCTTCCCTCTTTCGACAATGAACAATGTGTCGCCGAGATAGTCTATCACGGTCTGAATGGAATCTACGCTCTCGTCTCCATCAATGCAGATGTCGCACTTGTCTGACGACGATCCTATTTTAATCATAGTCTTCCCGGGGCTGAACTCGTTCTTATGCCATCTGCCTTCTTTCTGGCAGAATATGGTGAGATGCCCCGAAGCCCTTCCCTTGGATTTGAGGAATGTGCATGCCCCGGGATACATGAGATTGAGTTCGATCGTGCCGTCCGTATTGTCTAAATGTGCCATAAGCATCTTCCTCCCTGTCGCTCACTGTGCATTGACACTGAACTACAAAGTACCTTTGACCTTTAGTCGTAACATATTACCATTTGAATGTTTTGTCAAACGAAGGATTCCCGGTCGGGGAAATTCACCCGTCCCTTAAGTCCTTCAAGTCCCTGGGGTTCCTTTTCTGGCTCCGGGATGGTCTAGTTCTGGGGATATCCGCTGAATATGAAATCTTCGCCTGCCTGGCGAACTTCGAGCCCTGCCAGTTTCAATGCGGAATCAAGGCTTGCCGGATTGGCTCCTCCGACCACAGGAATGCTGTTCCTGCCACCAAGGATTTTCGGGGCCAGGTGAAATTCCACCTTGTTCACGATTCCGGCATTCAGGAGTGACGCTGCCAGCTCCCCTCCCCCCTCGACAAGAAGTGCTGTAACATTCTCGGCACCAAGCTGTTTCATAAAGGCTAGCCATTCATCATTTGTCCGCGCTCCAACGACTTCCGGCTCCGATCCGGGCGGCAGAATTTTGCAAAGCCGGGTGGCGGTGAGCGAACTTGTGGCAATTATGCGCCTCGGCTCCTTCCTGTAATTTCCTGTCCTGACTTTCAGAGACGGCCTGTCTTTCAATGCGGTATTCCCACCAACCATCACGGCATCTGCCCAGAGGCGAAGGGAATCAACTCTTTTTCTTGCAAGGGAACCTGTGATCCATTTCGACTCGCCTGACGCGGTGGCTATCTTTCCGTCGAGAGTCATCGCCATCTTCAATAGGACAAAGGGAGTCCCTGTTTTGATCCAGTGGAAAAATGCCTCGTTAAGGCTGAGACACTTGTCTTCGAGGATTCCTGAAGCCACCTCGATCCCGGCGGCCTTGAGGACTTCCAGCCCCCTTCCGGAATGTTCCGGATTCTGATCCAGGCAACCAACCACGACCTTTTCAACTCCAGATTTGATGATCGCGTCGGTACAGGGAGGAGTCCTTCCAAATGTAGAACAAGGTTCGAGTGTGACGTAAAGCGTAGCGCCGGAACACGATTCACCTGCGGATTCGATGGCAAAAATTTCGGCGTGAGCCTCGCCAGCTTTCCTGTGCCAGCCCTGCCCGGCCAATTTGCCATTTCTGACGATTACTGCGCCTACGGCAGGATTCGGGCTGGTCCTCCCGACACCTTTTTTAGCAAGTGCCAGCGCCTTCCTCATCCACTTTTTGTCATGTTCCAAAATTGACATTTGTGCATTCACTATGGATTGTTAATATAATATCTTGGTAATTTAAGTAACGAGCCAGTCTTTATTGGTGGAGGGCCACGCTCCGTCGTGGCCGCCGACGGACGCGACAGAGCGCGTCCCTCCAAAAATGCCAATCTGCAAAAAAGACTGACTTACGATTTCACTATTTATCAGTAATATATGTCTTTCACCGAGAAAGACAAAATCAATTGCCCGCTAAATACGCGAATTACGCAAAATCGAAACTGGAATTTGCTTGTCGAGGCACTCGTCTGCGGCGAAGAGAAGAATGTCGCGGAAATGCTTGAATGGCTCAAACATGGCCCACGTTTCGCAAGGGTTGACGCCTTTTCAGCTGCGGAATGCAGAGAGCCGGACAATCTCGAGCCCCTTGGAGTCATGTAGATTTGAACTTAATCCGCCTCGGCGGAGACTAATGTAGCCGCCTCCATGTTGGAGGCGACACGGCCAACATGGCCGTGGCTACAAGTTTCAAGCCATACGGCATTCCTTCGAAAAATACAATTTCCTATACGATGAACTTAATC
>CAIQLG010000213.1 GCA_903872565.1 uncultured Lentisphaerota bacterium
AAAAACGGAGGTGTGACCCTGATCCGCCGAAAAATAAATCTTCACCGAACTCCAGGGTTCGCTGAAGATTTATTTTTGAGTTTTCTTCCTTCGGGGCATCGCAACGTGAATCCGATCGCATCGAATTTCTCGAGGATCTCCACCGCGATGTTCCTGCCCATGCCTGCCGCATTCTTGAAATCGGGAACTGGAACTATTTCCTTCTGACTGGCAAGCCTCTTCATTATCTCCATGCATTCGGCAAAACTTTCGATGCACATGTAGTGGTTGCCGATCGTAACAATTGATTTTTCCTGCGCAAGAATTCCTATGACAATTTTGAGTTCCTTTTCTTCTAAGCCTGTCTCCTTGAGCAGGTTGCCTACAGCAATGCAGTTCGCTCCGGCGCTCCGAATCACAGACAATACTTTTTCCTTCATCGGGTTGTCGGCCTTCGGAGAGAAGCTTCTAAGTGCAAGACGCCCGCTCGAAATCTTGAACGGGGAATCCTTCAGGGAAGTGAGGACAGATGCGAATTTCGCAGGATCAGCCACATTTATTTTTACAACCCTGAGCACCGATTCCAAGTCCATCCCGTGAGAATTGGGGTTGTTCCGGTGAAAGAGATTCAATGCCCGCCCGAGCATCTCCACCGGCCTGTACATGAGTATGGCCACCAGGTATGACGCCATCCCGATGTCAATGAGAATTCCAGATTTGATTTTTTCATTTATTGCCGCCACGGCATATTCCCCGGTAAAACGGCTTAATTTCACAAGTTCATCCCTGGCATATGCGAAGTTCGCACCGCCCAGAAGTTCCGACCTGAAGAAATCACCTTCAATAAGCGCCTTCTCCGCGGCCTCCAATCTTTCCTTGAGACTTGGCGAGGATCTTTTTTCAAGCAATACGGAGGCGGCGATGACCGATCCGCCACCTACCGTGACGGAGGGGGACAATCTTCTCAGGACGAAGCTGTCGCCTGCCGCCAGGACCGCCAGATCTGAAAATCTCACCCTGCAGATAGCTGTAGAACCAGGAAGGGATTTGAGTGGCTCTATCATTGTTATTTTCGCGGACAGTTCCGATGTCCCGGAATGGAACTTGTACTCCGAGGACGACTTGATCTCAGTCTTTCCAATGTTTATAAGTTTGGCGATAATCTGTTTTGTCGGCTTGAAATAGCCTGGCGCGGCAATTGTCATGCCGCGAGAGAGTTCCGAGGCATCGGCATGTCTTATGTTTATGGCCGAACATATTCCAGCCGCGGTTCTGTCAGTTCCATGCTTGTAGTTCTGAATCGTCCTGACAACAGTTTTTTTCATTATTGGAAGTATATCGAGTTCTTCCCCGGCGTTGAGTTTTCCACTTAGCGGTATTCCCGACACGACCGTTCCGAAGCCCTTGAGTTGGAAGATCCTCTCGATGTTCATCCTGAACGCACGGCGATCCTCCATGAACTCAATGGAATTCACTATTCTTTCAAGCTCTTTCCTGATGTCGGATATGCCTTCTAGCGTGGTGTTCGACACAGGAATGACAGGTGCATCTCCATAGCCGTTTTCCATGAGGAATATTTCGATCTCCTCTTTTGCCGCCTGTAGGATTTCGGCATCAACAAGGTCGGTCTTCGTGAGGGCGACAACAAGTCTTGGAGCCTTCAGAAGCCTGATTATCTGCATGTGTTCGATCGTCTGGGGCATTATGCCGTCATCTGCCGCTATGACAAGAAGGAGAATGTCTATTGATGCGGCACCGGCAACCATGTTCCTGATGAAATCTATGTGGCCCGGCACATCCACCATTCCCACGACTCTGTTCCCGGGAAGAAGGCAGGGGGCGAAGCCGAGGTTGATGCTCATCCCTCTTTCCTTCTCCTCCTTGAGGCGATCTGTGTCGCAGCCTGTGAGAAGTTTCACAAGGCTTGTCTTTCCGTGGTCAACATGTCCTGCAGTGCCAACAATCACGGGTGGCATCTCTGGTGTCTTGATTATCGGGCTCATATTACTAATAACCGCATAATTAAATTGACAAATGTTTCGACTTTTTATGTTGTAGCCACGGCCATGTTGGCCGTGTTCGCCCCCAACATCCGCCTTCGCAAAGAAGCTACGGCGAGACATGTGGGGGCGGCTACAGTGAATCCGAATAAGACAAGTTCATGACAATCGTATTTTGAGACTGTCAGAAAAATCGTCTTTGCTGTTAGCCGCAAATATAGCACCAGGCTGGAATTCGGCAAGCAACAGCATGGTGTCAAACCCTTCAGCGGCGCACCACTCAAGCTCTGCGGAGAAAAATTCAACACCATTGCTTCTCCACTATAGTTTCAGCAGTCTCTCACCGGCAGCGATAAGGGTTTCCTCTTTTTTCGCGAAATGGAAACGGATCAGATTTGTTACCGGTGTGCTGAAGAAGCTCGAGCTAGGAACGGCCGCGACTCCGATTTCCTTGACAAGCCACTCGCAGTATTCCTTGTCGCATTTCCATCCCATATCGGTTATGTCAACCATCACATAATATGCGCCCTGGGGTTTTGTATACGAGAGCCCTGCCCTGTCGAGATATGAAAGGAAGAGATTCCTTTTGGCGGTATATTCCGACTGCAATTTCAGATAATATGAATCCGGCAGTTTCAGGGCGGTGACGGCGGCCTCCTGGAGCGGAGCAGGGGCGCCAACGGTCAAAAAGTCGTGGACTTTTCTTGCTTCGTCTATAATATTCCGTGGTGCAATGATATAGCCAAGCCTCCAGCCTGTAATGGAATATGTCTTGGAAAGAGAACTACAGGAAATTGTCCTTTCAAACATTCCCGGAATTGATGCGATGTATGAATGTTTCCATGGGGAATATACGATATGCTCGTAGACCTCGTCGGTCAGTACATAGGTGTCGAATTCCATTGCAAGATCCGCGATAAGCTTAAGTTCCTCCGGGGTGAAGACTTTTCCGCTCGGATTGGAAGGATTGCATAGCACAAGAGCTTTGGGCCGTTGCTCGAAGGCCTTGCGCAGCTCGGCGGGATCAAATGAGAAGCCCGGAGGACGGAGTTCGACGTAGATTGGCACGGCGCCGGAAAGAATCGTATCTGCCCCGTAGTTTTCGTAGAAAGGCGAAAAGATTATCACCTTGTCGCCGGGATCGCATGCTGTCATCATTGCAACCATCATCGCCTCGGTGCTGCCGCATGTCACCACGATGTTCTCATCAGGATCGATCGGAATTCCCATGAATCTCGACTGCTTTTCAGCCAGAGCCATTCTGAATCTTGGAGCTCCCCATGTCACGGCATACTGGTGCGGCCCGTTGTAGACGCATCTCGCGAGTTCGTCAAGAAGTTCCCGGGGCGGATCGAAATCTGGGAATCCCTGTGACAGGTTCACGGCGTTGTATTTGTTCGAGAGCCTGGTCATTCCGCGGATAACGGATTCGGTGAAACATCTCAATCTTTTACTTGTTGAAGGCATGCAATATATATCCAAGGTCTTTATGTTTGTGAAACACTGTTTCATTGAAAATATCACAGGAATCTTAAAAACCAAATTCTTGAACCACGGAAGGCCGGTGCAGACATGCAATATTTTGCCGGGCATAACTGTCCTGACAATATATCTTTGCCTCTTGATCTGCGGCTTCCTGTCGGTTTCCGTTTTGTTCCGGCTACGGAAGTGGAAGTCCAAAACAGGACAAAATTCAATGAATATTCCCATCTCTCTGGCAAGAATAAGATAAGAGTTGTATAGTTCCTTCAATCCGAATTTCACGGATGGAAAGGAATAGTCTTGGACGAAAAAAGCCAGCATATTAAAATATTCATCAACGGCAAAGAGATTCAATCTTCCGGCGGTGAAACGATTCTCGATGTCGCCACATCAAATGGGATCCGAATTCCTTCACTCTGCAAGTCTCAGGGGCTCGAACATTACACTTCCTGTATGCTGTGCGTCGTCAAAGATGATGAAAGCGGGAAAATAATTCCATCGTGTTCGGCATATCCTGAAGAAGGAATGATGATCGAGACTGACACAGATGAAATCCGCGAACTTCGCAGAACTGCACTCGAACTTCTGCTGAGCGAACATCTTGGCGACTGCGAGGCGCCATGCAGGCGCGCCTGCCCGGCATTCCTCGATATTCCTCTCATGATAAGTCTCATCAATGAAAACAGATTTAATGATGCCGCAGAAGTTGTTTTCAGGAATATCCCACTCCCGTCAGTTCTTGGCCGGATCTGCCCGGCACCCTGCGAAAAAGCCTGCAGAAGAGGCAAATTCGATTCTCAAATTTCAATCTGCCTTCTGAAAAGATTTGTCGGAGATTATGTCATAGAAAACGAAGCACTTATTCCATTTGGGTCAGCCGAAACTAGAACAACCGGACAGGTACAGCCTTTCAAAGCGGCGGTGATCGGCGCTGGACCGGCAGGGCTCTCCGCCGCGTTTCACCTTGCGATAAGTGGAGTCCGGTGTTCAATCTTCGAAAAAAAACCGATTCCCGGCGGACAGCTTCTGTCAATTCTCGATGACAGACTTGACAAGAAAATTCTTGGGAAAGAGATTGATAAGATTCTCCAGTCTGGCATCGAATTGAGAACTGGTGCGGATCTGAAAATTGACGATCTTCTTGCGAATTTCGCAGTTGTTATTGTTTGTGCGGGGGAACATAAATCCGGCGAAATTCTATTCCCGGAACTCGAGATGTCCGAGCACGGGATAAAGGCTGACTTTGCCGGGAGGACATCCAAGCAAGGTGTTTTTGCCGCAGGCGGCTGTGTAAGACCAATAAGAATGGCAGCACAGGCAATTGGACAGGGACGGAAAGTTGCGGAATTCGCAATTAAATTTCTGGAGGGTGAAGAAATCGTTCATGGACAGATTTTCAATTCTTCCTATGGAACTCTTTCAGAGGATGAGATAAACACTTTGGCAAGTCTTTCGTCTAAAAGTGCAAGAACAAATCCGGAAGATCAGAACTCTGGGTTCGACGAGTCCGAGGCACTTGAAGAAAGTTCCAGATGTTTCCAGTGTCAGTGCCTCAAAAAAGATGCATGCAAACTCCGGGATTATTCCTCGGAATACGATGCGAGACAGAAAAGATTGCACGAGGGCGTAGTCCACCAGAGGCTTGTCAGGGAGATTTCGGAGAAACTGAATCTTGTCTATGAGTCTGGCAAGTGCATAAAGTGCGGGATTTGCGTACGAATTTCGCGAAAGAATCAAGAGAAGCTCGGGATGGCGTTCAACGGAAAGGGCATTGATACGGTTTTGAAAGTTCCATTTTCGGAAAGCATCGAGAAGGGACTGGAAAATTCTGCGGACGAATGTGCCAGAAATTGCCCGACGGGAGCGATTTCGAAAAGGACATCAGAAATTTATTTTTGATGTGGGCCGGAATTGAATCCTGGAAATCAGAGGCTGTTTCTGGAAAAATCAGCAGAGTGAACCCTGTGGTATTCATCAAGGATTAGAGTTGATGCGACAAGAGAGATTTTCTTATACTTCCAATTTTCAAGGATCTTCCCGGGAATGCCATTGAAAAATACTGCCGAGGCTAAAACGTTAGTGTCAATGACAATTTTCACTTACTTCTCACATCGGCTACAGCCTTGTCAATGTCGCTCTTTTTCATTCGAAGCCCTTTCGCCTCTTTCCTCAAGGTCGAAAGTATCCTGTCAAGGTCATTGAAAGATGGAGTTGTCACATTTTTTAGGATTATAGTGTCATTTTTTGCGGAGAGATAGAATTTGGCCCCTTTCTTAATGCCGAATTGTCTCCTTATTTCAAGGGGAATCGGCAAATCGCCTTTTTGTGATACTGTTATAACTGCTGAATTTTCCATGTTGCACCTTTAAGTTGTGTGGAATATAAAATATGCAACGGGATTTTCAATACTCGCTCGCCGTGATGACTTGAAAAATCTGTTGGAACATGCTATACTGTATTGGCTTGAATATTAAACATTATAATGTATATTCCTTCATGTTTTAACAATTACATGGAGTTGATGTGATAACGATAAAATTTACAGAGGACGGGGTTGAAGTATTAAAGCAAGAGCGGTTTAACCACCCAT
>CAIQLG010000214.1 GCA_903872565.1 uncultured Lentisphaerota bacterium
ATGGGTGGTTAAACCGCTCTTGCTTTAATACTTCAACCCCGTCCTCTGTAAATTTTATCGTTATCACATCAACTCCATGTAATTGTTAAAACATGAAGGAATATACATTATAATGTTTAATATTCAAGCCAATACAGTATACATCTCCCCAATTTCTCTGTTATCCCATAAGTTCCTTTTCCGTCTCGGCGATTGATTCCTCTATTATGTCCATGCCTTTCAGGAGCATCTCATCTTCCATGACAACAGGAGGGCTCATCCTGAGAATATGTCCTGCAGGTATCCAGGCCAAGCCCTTGGTGAAGGCCTTCTGATAAACCAACTTGCCAGCCTCATTGAAGGGTTCCTTTGTTTTCCTGTCCTTGACAAGTTCAATCCCCATGAGGCATCCCTTTGTCCTGACATCGCCGATGATCCGGTGGTTTTCCATCATCTTCTTCATCTTCTTAAGTGCGACTTCCCCCAGGTGCGTAGACCTCTCCAGCAGATTCTCCTCGATTATCACTTCAGTGCTGGCTAGCGCCGCCGCGCACGCCATCGGATTTCCCCCGTAACTGCTCGACGCAGATATCGATTCAAATGATTTCGCATATTGCTCCCTGACGGCAACACAGGTCACAGGGAATCCGTTTCCAAAGCCCTTGCCGATCGATACGACATCCGGGATCACATTCCAATGCTCCATGCACAGCCATTTCCCAGTCCGCCCCCAGCTTGTGAGAACTTCGTCCGCCATCAGAAGAATCTTGTGCTTCTCGCAAAACTTCTTCAGCTTCGGGAAGAAATCGTCAGGGGGAATTATAGAACCTCCCCAGCCCTGTATCGGCTCAAGGACAAATGCCGCCACGCTTCCCACCGTCCCCCTGTCTATATACATCTCATAGAACTCTATATATTTGTCGGTATCTATAGAACCGTCAGCCTTGCTCCACATCGGCCTGTAGGGATCAGGCCTTGGCACCATGTGGGCGCCAGGAGCCCTGACTGCACCGTATGCGGATGATCTTATGTGTCCTAGAGATACGCCTCCATAGGTCTTTCCATGGAAATCATAGAAGCCTGAAATCAATTCATGCTTCCCTGTCGCCGCCCTGCATATTCTCAGCCCTGCCTCAACCGCAGCAGTACCGCAGTCATACAGCTGGAACCCCCGCAGATCCCCTGGAAGTATTTCCGCGAGCTTTTCCACAAGCAGAGTCTTTATCGGAGTTGTAAAATCGTGCGCATTCATGAGCTGGCCTGCGTATTTCGCAACAGCCTCGCTTATTTTAGGATGGCAGTGCCCGAGCGTTGTGACATATATCCCGGATGAAAAATCAATGAACCTGTTTCCATCGACATCTGTCAGCACGCATCCCTTGCCCGACTCGAATGTGACCGGAAACAGCTTGACCTGCTCGCTCAGGCCTTTAAAATATTTTGTGCACCTTCTGTGATATTCAATTGATTTAGGCCCCGGCACTGTTTTACTCACGATCTCCGGAAGCGCTCTTTCTTCTTTACTGCTCATTGAATTTCTCCTTTTCCAGTAATATTAATATGTTATCTTTTGTTCTGTTTGTTATATTCTAACTTTACACATGTCACATATAATTACAAGGATATTTAAATATTTACTTGAAATAATTTATTATTTTGTTATTTTATATCATTATGAATTCAAGGCAACAAAATCTTTTGGAAAAACTTTCCAAGGCGGGAAGACTGGAAGCGATGGAAGAGACCAGACGCCTCAATGTCTCTAGCATGACCATCTGGAGGGACTTCAGACTGTTCGAGGAACAGGGGCTTGCAGTCAAAACGCATGGGGGGATTATTTCCGCGGCAAACGAAAATCTGCCGTTCAACTGCATTTCAAAGGCATCCGATTTCCAGAAGAAAATAGCAAAAGCCGCAATTTCTCTCATTCCGATGAATTCCACAATAATGCTGAGCGCCGGAACGACTACACTTGAAATAGCAAGACAGCTTGTCTCATCGGGCAGACCGCATGTTACCGTCATTACCAATTCCCTTCCAGTGGCCGCTATCTTCTACAAGACGAACTTCGATGCGATTCTGCTCGGAGGATCGCTGAGACGTAATTCTATGGATCTGACCGGGCCGCTTTCAGAGAAAAACCTTGATGAACTGCATATCGACATGCTTTTCACCGGATGCGACGGCGCCATCCCAGATGAAGGATTCTTCACGTCAGACCTGTCGCTCGCGGCGCTGGAACGCAAATCTGTCCAGAGGAGCAGGATTGTCGCTGTCGTCACCGAAAGCCGGAAGTTCGGGAAAAATCCCCTTGTGAAGTTCGCATCAAGCAAGGATGTCCAGATTGTCATAACCGACAGAAACTTGTCGCGTGCTGACAAAGCGATGATGGAGAAAAACAAAATCAAAGTATTCATAGCACGTTGAACTCGTATGATCACTGCGCCTAATATTCCGGGTATTACTATTTTCCACGCAGTAGAAATTCTGTATATACAACCGGTGAAATTTGTGCGAGTTTCACCTGCATTGCAGGGCTCAACTGCTTGACCAGTTCCGCATTGTAAACACCTGAATCTGGATCGATATTGGGTCCCGTCTGCACCTCGTACTGGAATATCTGGTTGGCTGCGATCCCATATGAACGCGATATCCATGCGGGCGACGACGGCATTGGTGCCGTATCGACATCGAGCACAAATATTGAAATAGTATTGTCGCTGTTGCCGACGATCTCGAATTTGCGGAACTGCTGAGGGAAGTCCCTTGTAGACGGAGTCTCGACTTCCCAGAAGCCGTGTGTAAGATCGCCGAGGTAAGGCGATGACGCATCCGGGGGCTGTGGCGTGATGGCGTTGCGGTGTACATGTCCCGACATCCACATGATGAGGTTTTGATAAGTCCAGAGTTTTTGGAGCAAGGCCTCTTCGGAGATCATGGAATACGATGCAAACATTTGCATCAATGGAAGATATGGATTTTGCAGGGGATTGTTTTCTGGTGGCTCATTCAACGTATATGGGCGTATCGGGATATGTGCGCAGACGATCATGAGCTCTCCCGCGGCCTCACCAGCATCGAGCTCGCCTACGAGCCAATTGTAGCGCTGATAGTCGAGCGCCCCCTTTGCCGTGCCAGCCCTGTCGGTATCGTCGAGAACAATGATCTTGAACGGAATATTGGCCTTCGGGTGGAAGCTATAGCAGGCAAATCCTCCTTTGATCATTTCCTTAGTAACTCCGTGTCCAACCGGCTTCGATGTGGTTTTCACGAACGAGCCCATCCAATTTCTGATGGAGAGCGAATAGCGCTTTGAGTCGGCTGCAACCTTCGGAGGTTTCTCATAGTAATCGACCGGCCCCACATCTATTATGTCCCCAAACGGTGTCGTTCCATCAACAACACCCATATAGAAACCGCGTGCGCTCAGTGCTCCAGGCTGGTTTGGTGCTATCATGCCAAGATTGAGAATGCGGGATCCAACGAGGGTCTTTTTGATGTAATCGTCTGGAAGGGCGGAGCCCACCCAGAACTGGTCATGATTGCCGATGACCTGATACCAGGGAA
>CAIQLG010000215.1 GCA_903872565.1 uncultured Lentisphaerota bacterium
AATTCCAATACAAATGTTCTTGACCTCTCCGGTAGTGCCGACGGCGCAGTTACAGGAAATATTGACACCTTCGTCCTGACATTCAACAATGCCGGTGCCAAGTTCGACCAGGGGCCGCTGGGATACACTGGGAAAAAGATGACCAGTACCGTCATCAAGGACAAGGGCATGGCGTCGGAGAAGACATTCACGCTTGTGAACTGGTCCGCGAAAGGCAAGCAGTAGGCTGTGACAACAAGGTCTGCAGGGCGCGATAGAATTTCAGACGGAGAAGTGAAAATAAAACCTTTACCGTTATACGCGTCATCATTTGCGGCCTCAATTCCCCCGGAATTCCTGGGAATTGCCCGACCTGCTTCCAATGTTGGGACAACACCGGGATCGGCAGGAATCCGTGCTGAAATTTCCTTGAAAATTTATCCTGTGACATTAGATTGATCGTCATTTGTAAGTTCATGAAGTTTAGGATTAACGGTCATCAATGAAAGAAGAAACTAAGCCATATCTGTTATATGTGGAATTGCTTGCGACATCGCTTCTGTGGTCAATCGCAATTTACCTGATCCTCCGGGGCTCGGGGACGGTTGTAGATGTTGACGGCTTCTACCATATCCAGATTTCCGACATGATGCGGGAGAAGATGGCAATAATCCGCAATTTCGAGTGGGCGACCTGTTCCACCTGGACTAATTCATTCTACGACAAGGATCTTCTTTTCCACATCTATCTTGCGCCGTTCACGCTTTTAGGGAAGGTAGCGGGTGCGAAACTCGCAACTGTCACGGCAGTTTTTTTCATTGCGCTGGCGATGGGTTTCATGCTTAGATGTGCAGGACTTAAGAAACATTATTTTCTTGCTATGATGTTCATACTTTTTGCAAGTGGACCAGTCTTCGCAGGGCGGCTACTCCTTTGCAGATCTATTCTTTTTTCCATCTTTTTCATGATCTGTGGCATGATCTGCATTTTTCGCGGCGCAAGATGGGCGCTTCTGGCCGTTTCATTCCTATACTCCCTTTCATACGCGGGGAGCTGGCAGATTGTTCCTGTCGTTCTGATCTTCGACATCGTAAGAATGAAAATAGGTGGAGGAGAGCTCAAAGTCAGAAATTTCCTGGTGTTCTGGGCTTTCATGGGAATTGCCGCAGGCACCCTTGTCAACCCATATTTCCCGGACAACATAAAAGGTGGATTTCTACAGAGCGTTCTCGTGCTGAAGGCGAAATGGCTTGGCACCGGAAGTGACCAGATAATTCAGGCATCGGAGCTTTCCGCAATGACGATGCATAAATTTCTGACAGGCTATCTTCTCGTGTTATCGGCGTTCCTGTATACATCGTACAAAGTGCTGAAAGAAAAGAAATTTGTTCATGAGGACTGGAAACTCGCAGGACTGTTTGTCCTGTCCATTGCCTATTTGGTTCCGACTCTGATGTCAATGAGGTTCGGAGAATATTTCATTCCTTTTTCGACATCATTTCTTTGTGTCTTCTGGCTTTCCAAAACAGGTTTTTTTGAGAAAGAGATAAGACGGCTTGCCGTGTTCCTGATAGTGCTGATACTAGCAATGACATCGTCATTCCAGCTTAGAAAATTTTTATATTCCGATCATATCAGATATTGCGGGGCGGCGGAATGGATGAAAAAGAATCTCGATGCTGGGGAGATCGTTTTTACCGGGGACTGGGATGATGCGCCTCCACTTTTCTACACTGCGCCAGAATTGAGATATCTTGTGTTTCTCGAACCATATTTCATGTACTCTTATTCGCCGGAGAAATATCGTCTCTGGAAAAAGATCACCTTTGGAAAAATGAACAGTACGGCGCTGGCAATCAAGGCGGAATTCGATTCCAAAGCGGTCTTTGTGCCGCCTGACAGACCATATCTGGAAAGGAAACTCGAATTGGATCCCTATGCGAAGCTCGCGTATTTTGGGACAGAGGGCGAGACTGTCTTCATTCTCGATGTTCCTAAGGACGAAATCAAAGAATGGAACAATGCCAAAAATTACTTCAAGTAAAAAAACATCTTCCGACGGCTGGCACAGCCGGATCTATAAAGATTTACGCCAACTTATCTAGTAGGTTTTACTTGATCAATTCATGTCCTTGTCCCATCCGGCCCATAGAAAGTCTTTTTCCTTTCCATCCGCGATCAGGCGGAACGCATATCTGACCTGTTCCTCGTAGAATTCACAGAATGCGCCAGGATTTTTTATATCCTTGTTATTCATTGTGTAGGCTTCGGCCGGACATGGGGATCCGCAGAAATGTCTTATCGCGCAAGTATTGCACGGAACAATCTCCTCGACTTTTCTCTCTGAAACCTGTCGGAACATTTCTGTTTTCAGAACGGCATCAACGTCATCCTTGAAAAGATTTCCTCCGTTGAATTCCGGTACTCCCACGAATTCGCTGCACGGAAACATGTCGCCATTCGCGGAAATCGCGAAGAAACAGCGTCCACCGCCACAGGGCGAAATGTCGCACATGAGCCTTCTACCGCTTGGAGCGACAATGGCAAGAAGTATATTTGCGAAATTCGCAACAATGAGCTTGCGCCCAGTTTTCTTGTAGAGTTCCCAGGTTCTGTCGAGAGCCTTGATAAAATGTTCTGCCGCGATCGCATCGTCAGGTTTCACCGTACGTGATTTTTTCTGTGTGCAACGTATGATGTTGAGCATGCAGACCTTCACTCCGACCTTATGGAAATAATCGACGGTCTTTGATAAATGCTTCATGTTTTCGGTCGTGATAGTGCAGATCACGTTGAATCCGGGATGATCCTTGAGTCTTTCGATGATGTGGCTGAAATTCCGTGAATAGCCGTCTCCCTTCCAGTCACGCCTGAGCTTGTCCGCGACTTCGGGATTTGGGCCGTCAATCGAAATTCCCACACCTACCTTGTGTTTCAGGACAAAGTCAATTGCCTCGTCGTCGAGCAGTGATGCATTTGTCTGAATTCCGAAATCGAAGTCATTCGAGAATTTTTCGATTCCCGCGAAGACCGCACCCTTGTTCATGAGCGGCTCTGCACCATGGAAAATGATTTGCGGTTTTCTTCCCTTTGGAACTGTCTTTTTGAAATATTTCTTCAATTTTTCCAATGCCTGGAAGATTTTTTCCCTGGACATGTGGGAGCCATGTTTTCTCATTTTCTCGGGAATATAGCAATATGTGCAGTTGAAGTTGCAACGGTCTGTCGGATTGAAATAGACGGCGGAAGCCTTGAGGTTGAACCGCAGATTTTCCATCTCCCTGCCATATTTTCCCGACTTACGCTTGAATTCATCCATGAATTTCTTGTCGCCCACTATATTTCCGAGCTCGTCTTTTCTTACAAGAGTCCAGAAAGCGGTGTCGGGCTGTATTAACCCGACATAATTTTCATGGCCAATGTCCACGTGTTGAAATACCGGCCCATAACCGGTGTTCATATATTTGTCAGTCATAGTTTTCTTTGAGTCCATGTATTTCTAAAGTTCCATTTTAAAATTGTTGATATAGCCAAGAATTCAGGAGTCAGCGTTTGACTGTGCATTGCATTGCCGATGATTCCGCTGTAGCGGACTCATCTCAGGAGTGCGCAGACGATTAAGTCTGCGCTATGCTTGAGCGGTGACTTTGTCTGCCCTGCATAGTTCGGAGAACGATGAAGGGTCACACGCACTCCTGAGAGCTTCGCTCGTGTGAAGAGTAGTAATTCTCCACGTTGCGGCCAATGGGCGCATTCGTATGAAATAGATAGAGGGAAGGCCGGGTTCCAATATTGAACCCGGACCTGTTCCCCTGTTTCAGATTTATACTAAATAGCGTTCTATTGGCAAGTAATCTTGTAGCCACGGCCATGTTCCTCCAACATGGAGGCGGCCACATTGAAAAGGGCATTACAGGCCTATTGATTGCAACTCGTTATTATTTCTGTTTTATGAGGATGTAGTGCGAAAGTCCTGTTCCTGTCGCTTTGCAGTTCTTCCTGTAGCCGATTGTCTTCTTCACTGTCTTCTTCATCTCTTTTCTCCTTGTTTTTTTGTTAAAAAAAAAGGGTTTCGACAAATACATTTAAGTATCTGTCGAAACCCTTTGCCATTAGATTTCAAACTTTTGTTGCCGACACGTCTTCTGGCTTCCACATCATCCCCTGCGATGCGACCTTCCCAATCCCTTTCAAGGGAAAAGTGGCCTGGCTTTCGCCATATGCATCGCCGAGTCCGTGGTTACAGCGGCGGGACCGCGACGGATTCTAACCGTCTTCCGTTCTATCGGTAACAGAAGTAAAATATGCATGATCTAAAAAAAGTAAAGCTGGAATTTAAAAAAAATAGATTTTATTATACTTTGAAATTTCAATCAATGCTTGCATTATTTTAATTATTATACTATCACTATGAATGTAATGTTATCAAGGGGTTTCATCATGTCAGTTGTCATTTTAAGAGGCTTTTCTCCCGTGGTGGAGAAAAAGGTCAGAAGATATGCCGCTCATGAGAAAAAAAGCATAAACCGTTTTCTGCTTGATCTTATTGAGGAGAAAATTGTAGGAAAGAGTTATGGAAAACCACGGGAATTCAACGATTTGGACGACCTGATTGGAACCATGGATAAGGCGGATGCCCGGGAGATTGAAAAGTCCGTGTCCAAGCAAGATTCATTTCTCAACTCTAAAGATACCACCATGAGCTCCAAAGTTAAAGCAAGCAAAGGTCTGAAGAAGGGATACGTCCAGGTCTATACTGGAAATGGCAAGGGGAAATCGAGTGCCGCATTTGGAATGGCCTTGCGTGCCGCCGGAGCCGGACTCCGGGTCTATCTCGGGCAGTTCATCAAGAAGGGGAATTTCAGCGAGATCAAGGCATTGTCGCATTTTGCAGATCTGATAAAGATCCGCCAGTTCGGGAAGGGATGTTTTGTCGGAGCAACCCCCTCGAAATACGACTGCGATCTGGCAAAAAAGGGTCTGAAGGAGGCCGAGAGTGAAATGCATTCCGGAAACTATGACCTTGTCATTCTCGACGAGGCGAACTGCGCCACTTGGAAAAAACTATTTCCGGCGAAGGAACTTCTCAGAGTGATTTCAGAAAAACCCGGCAATGTCGAGATGATAATCACAGGTCGGAATGCCGACCCTTTGATAATGGAATGCGCCGATCTTGTCACCGAGATGCGCGAGATCAGGCATTATGCAGAGAAAGGTGTTCCTGCAAGAAAAGGAATCGAGTTCTGAATGGATCATCTCCCGGAAAATCTCAAAGGCATCTTTCCCTTCAGGCTTGGAACAACATCATTCATCATCCCAGATGAAATAGTCCCGAACGTGGAGTTCCTCTCGAAATATGTGGATGATGTAGAACTTCTTGTAATGGAATCCGATGTGATGTCTCCTCTTCCAGAGAAGCTTCAAATTGACCGGCTTGAGGAAATTGCGCAAAGTCACGGTTTATCATACACAGTCCATCTTCCCCTGGACATAGAACCTGGAAGTGACAATACCGTGGCAAGGTGTGAATCTGTGAGAAAAATTGTGCGAGTTTTCGAAAGGTTTGCAGCGCTGGCACCCCACTCATTCATACTTCATCTTCCGAAAGAACTTGAAAACGACAAGGATGAATCCTCCGAATGGGCTGGAAACTGCCGGAAATCAATTGAAGAAATATTGAGTTCGACAAAACTGGAACCTAGAAAACTCTGTGTGGAAAACCTGGATTATTCATTTTCGCTTGTTTCCAACATTATCGAAGAATTGGATCTTCCCATCTGCTTCGATGTGGGGCATCTTCTGAAGGCCGGTGGCGATGTCATTCAGTTCTGGAACGACTGGAAAGCTCGGATCAAGGTGATACATTTGCATGGTGTAAACAAGGATGGCCGCGATCATTGCGACATATCGGAGATGGATGAATGCATCCTAGATGAACTGCTTGAACAGCTTGTCGCCGACCAACAGATGGAGCGAGTGCTCACACTGGAAGTTTTCAACATGGAAAAACTGAGGAAATCTTTATCGACAATAAATATGATACTTTGACACTGGTAGATAAACTATTTTATTTTAATACGTCAGAGTTTATTGGGGATTTTACTGTAGCCGCCCCCATGTTGGGGGCGAACACGGCCAACATGGCCGTGACTACAACTAATTGCAACAACACAGATTGACGGGTTACTATTTTATTATGTAGTTTTAGATGAAGGAGTAATACATGTCTAGAATAATAATGGTTACAGGTGGAGGGCGGAGCGGCAAAAGCTCTTTTGCCCTTGATCTCGCGATGAAATATCAAAATCGCATATTCATCGCCACGGCCGAGCCTTTCGACGATGAAATGCGCGGACGGATCAACCGGCACAAGGACGAACGCGGCAAGCTCTTCAACACCGTCGAAGAACCTCTCGGTCTTGCGGATGCGCTGAGGAATCTCAAGCCGGAAACCGAGGTCGTACTTATTGATTGTCTCACAGTTTGGCTTGGCAACATAATGCACCACTATGGCACCGAGGCTGAAAATTCAGAGCAGGTCAAGGCGTTTCTCGATGTAATGAGGAAGCCTCCCTGCAATATCATCGCAGTTACAAACGAGGTGGGATCGGGCATTATTCCAGGGGACAAGCTAAGCAGGATTTTCCGGGACAGCGCCGGCCGCATCAATCAGTCGCTTGCGAAAATCGCAGACGAAGTCTATCTGATCGTAAGCGGACTTCCACTCAAACTTAAGGGCTGATAAACATCAGACTTCATACAGTAATTCAAGAATTACTTTTTTTCCCGCAGAGTTTACGTAGTAGTTCCAGGATGTCCTTGTCGGACATTTTTCTTGGATTTGTCTGCATGCTTCTGCTTTTGCAGTTTTTGAGGATGAATTCGAAGTGTGAAGGATTGAGACCATATTCCGAGAAATCAGTGGGAATATTCATCGCCTGCTTCATCTTTTTTATTCTTCGGATTAGGAATTCCGCATTTTCGAGCCCGGACTTGAAGGCGAGATTTTCAAGCGCTCCCTGGCAGACTTCGAAGTTGAAATCCAGGATGTGAGGTAGTAGAATTGCACACGCTTTTCCGTGAGGAACCGAGAGGAGGGAACCGATCGGATGTGCCAGTCCGTGCGCGGCACCGAGTCCGCTCTGCGAAAAGGACATCGCGGAAAGCAGACTTCCCTGAGCCACAAGGTTTCTCGCCACGAGGTCTTTCCCGTCATTGTACGCAGAAACAAGATTTTTAATAAGAAGCTCCACCGAATTTTCCGCCAGTGCCATCGTTACTGAATTGGCGAATCCGCAAATGTATGATTCAATCGCCTGTGTCAGGGCGTCCATTCCGCTCGATGCGGTGGTCTCCTGCGTCATCGAGACTGTCAATACTGGATCCACAATTGCGAGATCCGCAATGAGAAGGGAATCCCTGATTGACTTTTTAATTTTTGTCTGCGATTCGGTCAGGACTGCGTTTGATGTGATTTCGGCTCCGCTCCCTGCGGTGGTCGGGAGCGCGGCAAAGAAAAGCCCCTTTAAAAATAATTTTCTTTTCCCATGGAAATAGTCTATGCATTTTCCTTCGGCGGGAATGATCGCCGCGGCGGCTTTTGCCGCATCAATAGTGGAGCCGCCACCTATCGAGACTACTACGGAAATCTTTTTCTTTCTGCCAATATCAATTAGTCTTTCGACATCTTCGACTGGCGCCTCGTGTCCGATGTCCGCGACGTGGATTTTCGCGAAATTCGCAAGAATGTGCTCCAGGTCTGCCATCTGGGATGATTTTGCAAAGCTTTTTCCCGTCACGAGGAGTATTTTCGCATCTGCGGGAAGATTTTCGGCCAGTTTAGCCATTGAACCGTTCCCAAAGATGATCTTCCCGGGATATTCGGCTGTGAAATCATTTGACATTGTTTTTGTCTCTGAGGATATTTATGGCGGCCATTGCGGCGGCGGCTTCCGCGGCCTTCATGCTCGAGGCTGTGGCCGTGGCCAGCAGTTCCCCGGATACTGACACCGAGACCGTGAAAATCTTGCTGTGTTCCGGCCCCTCGGTCTTTTCCATCTTGTATTCAGGTTTTGTCTTAAGGATGCCCTGCGCATATTCCTGGAGCGCTCCTTTCGGATTCAGATTCGTGAGCAGCTCCCTGTGCCTGGGACAGACTTTCTCGAGCATTGGAACAAGGAACTGCATGACGGGTTCGAGCCCCGAATCGAGATATACCGCCCCGATGAGCGCTTCGAACGCGTCAGCCAGTATTGTGAATTTCTCGTGTCCGTTCGACTTGATCTCCCCTCTTCCAAGGAGAATGTGCTTATCGAGACCGATCTCCTTTGCAAATTTCGCAAGTGTCTCCTGCCTGGTGAGAGCTGAGCGGAGTTCAGACATCATGCCCTCGTTCTTGTTTTTGTATCGCAGAAAAATATATTCTGTACTTGCAAGCTGGAGCACGGCATCTCCAAGGAATTCCAGCCTCTGGTTGTCGTATTGAAGGGCGTTTTCAGCGGAGTATGATCTGTGTGTGAGCGCCTCAAGCAACAGATTCGGGTTCCGGAATTCAAATCCGGGTAGAAGTTGCGGCAATATTTTTTTTCCAATGTCAGGCATCAATAGCGTCAACTATCTGGAGCTGTTTCGATACGTTGTTGTTGTAAATGTTCAAAGATGGTGTCGCCACGACATCCCATCTGGCCGACTTTGGCATGGTCGAGGTGTGTCTGTTGAATGCGATGAATGATATAGAATTTCCATTACTGTCCCTCAATACTCCACGGGAATGTGCGATGGCGGCCGGGAGGACTTTGGTGGGATTGAGATTTCTGAGGACGAAGATGGGGTACGAGTTTGACTGGCCAAATGGCTCGAGCTGTTCGAGGTATCTGAAGAATTCGTCGTCAAGCTCCTTTATCTCAACTTCACCATCTATTCTTATGGAAGGTGACTTGACAGATTCCGTGGCTGTTTCTTCGGCCATCCTCTCGAAAATCTCTGTGAATCTTCCGAGATTTCCGGTTTTGATAAGTATTCCTGCGGCCATGGGATGCCCCCCGTATCTTTCGACAATGCCGGAACAACTTTTCAATATTTCTATCAGATTGAATCCGGGGATTCCCCTCGCAGAGCCGAGCGCTTCCCCGTTCGTGACGGAGAATACGATGACAGGACGATTGTATATTTTCACCAGCCTGGTCGCCACTATTCCGATTACTCCCTGGTGCCAGTTCTCTCCTGATATTATGATCGTGCGCTTTGTTACATCAATGGAAGACTCGATGAGTTTTTTAGCCTCGTTGAGTATAATCTCCTCCTTATTCTGTCTCTCCATGTTGTAGTTGTTGAGAGTTTCCGAATGGTTTCCAGCCTCTATTATGCTTTTTGAATTCAATAGCTTGTAAGCGACATATGGGTCTCCAAGCCTGCCCGCAGCATTGAGCCTTGGCGCCAGTGAGAAAGTTATGTCGGTTGTCTTTATTACAGATGAGTTCATTCCGGATATCTCACAGAGAGCCCTTATTCCAGGCCTTGACTGTTTCGACAGCGTGTTCAGACCATTTTTGACGAGTATCCTGTTCTCCCCAACAAGCGGAACAATGTCCGCCACAGTGCCCAGCGAGACGATGTCGAGATGGTCGAATATGTCGAAGCTTCCGCCCCCGAGCTTGTTCTTCTTTCCATATTCGATGAACCCCTGGCAGAGTTTGAAACAGACTCCGGCTCCGGAAAGTATATGGAGCGAGCTAAGTTTTGGATGTACTTTGGGGTTTATTACGGAAAATGCGGCAGGCACCCCGCCCTGTGGCTCGTGATGATCGGTAATTATAATGTCCACATTTCTTGATTTTGCAGTGTCAACGGCATCGAAACTGCTGATTCCGCAGTCCACTGTGACAATGAGGGTGCAACCTGTTGAGGATATGACCTTTTCGAGGGTTGAGCTAGTGAAACCGTATCCATCGTCGAACCTGTGTGGGATGAATACATCTGTCAGCGCACCGTTCGCCTCAAGCGTGTTCTGAAGAAGTACTGCGGAGGTTATGCCATCAACATCGTAATCGCCGTGGATCAGGATTTTTTCCTTGTTTGCGACGGCTTTCCAAAGCCTTTCGGCGGCGGCTTCCATGCCTGGCAGATCAAAAGGGCTTGAAAGTTCCTTAAGAGATGGGTCGAAGTATGATTTTATCTTTTCAGCGGTTATTCCGTGAGAGACAAGGTATAGCCCTATCGGCCTGGGCAGGCCATGACTTCCCATGATAGTATTGAGCTGCGGCTGTGGTACATCCGCCACTTGCCATATTGCTTTTTCCATTTTCCCTAACTTTTTTAACAATTAACATGTGCCTTTTTCATCAAAATACCATCTCTACATGTAAAAAAGCCATATAATTTATTTCGGGGAAAACACAAATTCACCTGTTTTATCAAAAAATAAATAGAAAAGACGGACTTTACATTTTACTTTATTGGAAGTTAGGGACTGTTAAATAATAAGTGCTACAGTTTGGCGGGAGTGCCAGGCCATCGCAGACAAGGAGAAACGAATGAGCATATTGAAATATGTGAATGAGGAACAACGCAGTATCCGATGGCCTGCCGCCCCGCCCCGGGGGGCTGGCGCTCTTCCGCCTTTTTCCTGCGTCACTCAATCGTTACATATCCTTGGATATGCTCCTCATTCGTTCCTTGGTAAAAGCCATAATAACAGCCAGCAAATGTAGCACTTATTATATAACAGTCCCTTAGGAAAAATATCATGAAAATTTCAGATGCAAGAGTCCAGCTTTTCGATGGTGAAAACATCGGAGTATACAAGGCAATTCAGCGCCCAGGCTCGTTCATCGGCAGAGAAAAAGACAATGACATAATACTCTCGGGGGAGGGAGTCTCGCGCTATCATGCAAAAATTGAGCTGGACGACAAGGGAGAATGGATTGTCAGAGATCTCGGAAGTTCCAACGGCATCAAGGTAAATTCAAAAAAAACAGACTCGTTCCAGAAACTCGAATCAGGTGATCTTATTTCCCTGGGCAGCGACAAGATACGCTTTGAAATCCTCGACAAATCCCTCGATACAGGACACGAAACGAAGGAGACTGCACCAGAAAAAAAGAATGAATCTTTCCACGGCGATGAAAAGGTCGAGCTTTATGTCAGGACAAGAATCAAACAGGAAATGGATATTGTTGTCCTAAAACTCAAGGCCGACAAAAAGAGACGGCTTCACAGGTTCAGCATCCAGATATTGATATTGGCTAATATATTGGTAATCACAGTGTTTCTGCTTTACATTAGTAAATCGCCCGCACTCAAGTCACTCCTCCAGCTACTTGTCAAACTTCTCAACCAGCTTCTGGAAAAATTTTGATCCGGATCATTCCGCAAAACGCGAATCTGTAAACTTCAACAATTGCATTTTTCTTTTTTTTTACAATTTTTTCACAATTTTCCGCTTGACAATGGGAATGCCTGAATATAATATATAATTCAATCGGTTGACTCGAATACATTTTCATATTATTAAAAACTATTTTTCAATCGGTTGTTAAGCACCAGTAATCTTTAAATAATTAGGGATGCAATGAAAAAGGGACGAATTAAAAAAGGTACAGGAACAGGCATATTGAGCGCACCCTCCGGCAGGGTGAAGCTTTCAGACCTGGGACGTATTCTAGGGGTGGACAAGTCAAGTGTTTCGCTTGCCCTCAGTGGAAGTCCGAAAGTTTCAGAGGAAACGCGCCGCAGAGTGAAGGCGGCGGCGATAAAATATGGTTACAGGCCCAATCTTGTCGCACGCCATCTCAGGACTGGTCAGGCACACATGATCGGACTGCTTTTCCCCGGATCTTTTGAAACTCTGAACAGTACCGTTGCAGTCAGGACAATTCAGGCTATTGCTAGAAATCTCGGTAGAAAAGGAGTGATTTTTTCAATAATTTCGAGCAGAGACTATATGAACATGAATAAATCCGGAACTGGCGCACCCTATATACCTGACGGTCTGCTCGTCTGGGGCGATGTTCCTCTCTCGGAGGCGAAGGCTGTAAATGAATATGAAATCCCATCGGTTGTCCTGGATCCAAATAATGAGTCTTATCGCGGATTCAAGGGACCCTGTGTAAAAATAGACAACTTTGGAGGAATCACCGGCATCGTGTCACATATAATCCGTGCGGGAGCCAGACGGATGCTTTTCGTTGGCGTTCACGGAAATCACCTCGGACACGAGGAGCGCTGGAATGGAGCCAGGAAGGCATGGATGGAAAAGATGTCTCTCCACACCGCCACATTCTGTTCCATAGATGAAATAACGGATGAAATTCTGAGCGCGTTCTCTAAAGAAAAAGGAGGAGCCATAATATGCTCTAACGATTCAGGAGCAATGAAGGTATGGCACCTGCTGAATAAAATTCCAATTAATGTTCCGGATCAAGTTTTTCTCACCGGATTCGACGACGATGGCAGCGGCGAGGAGATTGGTCTCAGCACCGCCATCTTCGACTGCGACAAGTTCGCAGATACCGCCTGCGAGCTGATACTCGACATGATAAATGGCGGAAAAATGGAAAAACAAAAAATCATACCTGTGAAAATTAAAAAAGGGAAAACATGATAAAGGAGAAAAGATTATGCTTGCCGCAGTATTGAAAAATTTCAACAAGCTGGAACTTTTGGACATTCCTGCTCCCGAACCGGAAGATGGAGAGGCGGTCGTGCGCGTCAAAGCCTGCGGATTCTGCGCCACTGATTACAAGGCGATCACCGGAATCCGCAAGAATGTGACATTTCCTTTCATCCCTGGCCACGAGCCTTCGGGAATTATTGCGAAAGTGAAAGACAAAAGCGGAACTTTCAAGGAGGGGGACGAGGTCATTCTCCAGCCGAGTGGCTACTGCGGACTATGCGCGAACTGCCGGCTCGGGCTATGGCACTACTGTGAGCATGCCTACGCTACGGGTGGCGACGGCCCCGCCGATGTCAGACCCGGCTCCTCGCGGAATATGTGAGAACTGGAGTCAACACCCTCTACAAAAAACCTACCAACATATCGTTCGATGCGGCGGCGCTTACAGAACCCCTCTCAGGAGCCTGGAAGGGAGTGATCCAGTACAGCCAGATGCAGGTCGGCGACGATGTCGTCATCATAGGTGTCGGAAGTATAGGCCTATTATGCCTCATGGTTGCGAAAGCCGCAGGCGCCGGACGGCTGATCGCCATTGACAGTTCCAAGTATGCATTGGAAAATGCCATGTCGCTTGGCGCCACGCATGCAGTCAACCCGATGGAATGCGATCCGAAAAAAGCCGTGTATGAAATAATTCCGGAAGGTCCGGATCTTGTTGTCGAGGCCGCAGGCCCCATCAATGCAGTGAAACTCATGGTTGATTTGAGAAGGCGCGGGACAAGATGGAACATCTTCGGCATCACCACCCACGAGAAGTTCGAGCTCGATGGCGGCTATACGCATTTTCTCGAAGGACGGATGGATGCGAGTTTCGGCACGACTCCTCTTGCAATGTCGAAGGCCATCAGGCTGATGAATGCTGGACTCGTGGACACTGAAAAGATCATATCGCACCGCATACCTCTGGGCAAGATTCACGAGGCTGTCGAAATCATGGGATCGAAAGAACGTAACAAGGTTGTAATAGATCCATGAAAGCAATAGTCAATACAGGAATAGGAAAACTTGAATTGCTCGAAATTCCGCTGCCCGAGCCATGTGAAGGACAGGTACGGATCAGAACTGCGGCCACCGGAATCTGCGCCACAGATCTTACAATGATTGACGGATGTACCCGCTCGAAATATCCGCAGATTCCAGGCCACGAATGGTCGGGATTCATAGACAAGGCCGGAGTCGGAGTCTCAAAGGAAATTGAAGGCAAGCTATGCGTCGCTGAAAATGTGATCTCCGATGGAGGCGAAGTGGGATTTGAACATCCTGGCGCCTATGGAGAATATTTTGTCACCGAGGCCGCCAACGTCAGAATCCTTCCAAAATCTTTTCCAGTGTCAGAAGCGGCGTTGATCGAACCCCTCGCAGTCTGTGTCCGCGGGATCAGACGCCTCAGGATAACAGACAGAAAATCGGCTCTGATTTTCGGAGATGGTCCCGTCGGGCAGATCATGCTGATGCTCTTGAGACTGAACGGTGTGAACAACATCGTTCTTGTAGGAGGAAGAAAAGGCCGACTCGAAACCGCTGCAAAAAACGGAGCATCTGCAATTGTAAACTATCACGAGGTGAAATGTGATCTGGCGGAGGAAATTGCAAAAGGAAAAGTTGCGGAATTCGCAAATGTCATTGAGGCTGCCGGGACTGGAAAAGCAGTTTCGGCGGCTTTCGCCCTCGCCGCTAAAGGTGGACACATCCTCATGATTGGAGACTATGACAAGCTGATGGCGGATTTCAGCTGGCAGAGCTTCCTGCACCGCGAACTTGAAATAATATCAAGCAATGCAAGCTCGGAAGCATGGGATGATGCTGTCGCCCTAGTAATGGAAAAGAAAATCTCCTTGTCGCCTCTTGTAAGCAAAGTCTTCCCTGTTTCAAAGTTCCAGGAAGCGATGGCGCTTGTCCGCTCAAGATCTCCTTACGGAATCAAAGTTGTCCTCGAATGGTGAAACGCATAGTCTCCTAGAGATGTAAATAAAAAGGTGCCTCCCAGATCAACTGGTTGGGTACCTTTTTATTTATTTTTCAAACTCCCAGAACTTTGATGGGGAAATAATGAGAATCACTTCATGGTTGTGCACACAATGTTCAAGCAGTTCATTGCATGTGCCGTGGGAGATGAAGGCGGCGATAATGGAGGGTCGAGTTACCTGCCCCGCCGCATGGTTGGGGTACTCGACCACAGGCAGAATTTCATTCTGCCGCATTATTCTGGCGGAATCTAAATTCCGCTACGGTCGAATAGAATTCGACCCTCCATCGAAAATAAACCTTCAGGCAAACCCTGAAGGACTCTGACCCCGCCCAGAGGACGGGGTTTTCTGAATTTCAATAAATATGAAGAAAAGAGTAAATATTATGTTTTCATTTCACTGGAACTGTTTTTCAGAGATTAATTTGATACAGTTGTCAAGTGTGACAAGATTCAGTTCTTGTGATCGTTCCAGAAATGGCAGTAAGTCGGCCTGAACCTTGTCCCATTGGAGTTCATGCATGCGTGCAGCAAGTATTTTTTTCAGGTTTCTCATGTTTATCGAGGCACCCTTCCAGCCGGTCTGTTCCAGTGCGGCATTCAGAAGTTTCATATTTGGAGCAGGCCAGGAATGATCTGATAAATACCATACGAAATCGTACAAGTCGCGCCCCTTCGTATATTGCCTCGACAGAATGGCATGCAGCTTGCCGGAAAAGAGAGAAGCCCTGTCATAGTGATTGATATTCAATGTCACAAAACGGCGGACAATGCTTGTCGCCGTTACCGCGCCAGGCGGAGGGTTGGTGTCAATCTCAAACTTGATGGATAGGATTTCATCCCGGTGTGGAGAGATTCCCATCTCATACAAGAGTCCCGGAAATTTCAGGAATGCGGACATGACCGCCTTGGTCCGGGCGACTTTTATTTCCATGACATAATTCTCGGCTTCCAGAAGCGATTTGACCTTGCGTAGGACATCCTCGAAGGGGCACTTTTCATTCGAATTCACGATGGAAAAATCAAGGTCCTCGGAATAACGCGGCATATTGTAGAGGAAACGCAATGCCGTGCCGCCCAGAAAGGCCCAGCTCAAAAACACTCCATCATCCTGGAGGGACTGCAGGATTCTCGCCTGCAGATATTCGCGAACCACACTTTTTTTCAGCAAATAATTCGGTTTCTCTTCAACCAGTTGCCGCAAATATTCTTTCATAGATCCTTATACTCCTCTTCTCCAATAATTTTAATGACTCGCTTTACTGCCAGTCCAAGTTTTGTACTGCCAGCTTTTTTCGCCAATTCCCTAAGGCTATTCAGATCGAGACGGTCAGTATTCTGCAATCTTAGTTCCCGCAGATATTCGAATGTCTCGCCTCCAGGTGTCAGATAAATCAAATCAAGCAGACTCTTTTCCGGTGTCGCAATGAAAATGGTCTGCCCTTCAACAATTTCAAGACTGCAATAACCGTTGAAAAAAGATTTCTTCACGTGCCTGAAAGAAAAAGTCCCCTCGTCAGTGTCCACCTTTTCCGGGCGCATCGTTGTCACACTTGTTACAACGGGCACATTTTCGGGAATCATGCCGTAGTATGCCAGTGCCGACTGAAGACTGACATATGAGGCTTTCTTGATCTTGTTCGCCAGAAGAAACGGATGTGGAATTACTTTCCTGTATGGTCTGGCGGGAAGATATAACCCTCTGCGCAGTTGAATCAGCTTTCCCGTCTTTGTCCATCTGCTCAGCTGAAGCAGAATATTTGCACGTGACCGGTTTCCAGCCATCAGCAATGCCGAGGAAAAAACCGGCTCGTTTCCAACCGTATTAAGAATATCTTCCCATTTCATAGCAGTAAAATATCATTATTGATAAGTTATTGCAATAATATATTTGCAAAATCTGCTAATATTAATATATTTCACAGGGGGAACTGGATAATTTTTTTCTTCACCTCGAGCTTCGCCAACAGGGCGAGAAGTTTTCCGGGCGCGATTCCAGTTTCGGCGGAAATCATAATGGCAATGAATTTAAACAATTTTTTTATGTTTTGAAAAATTTTTAGCGGCGTTGAAGATTTCATCCACATATTTTCCGCTCCATAGCTCTCTCTGCCATTCAGTATAGTCAAATGGCTCTCGCCTCATCAGCGTGATGAATTTTTCCGTCTCCACAAGATCGAGTTTTTCCCTTAGAGCCTTCATCCCTTCGCATCGTATAACAGTGTCAGTTCGCTTAATATCCTCCTGAAATAATTTCAGCAAATTTTAATGGGCTCACAACCTTAATCCCTTTGATTTTTTCCGCTTTTTTCGCCAATATCTTGTCCGTTGTGATAAATATTTTATATGCTTTATCCAATTAATGACTTTTCTCAGATAATAGATTTTATGTGGCTCAAAAACTTTTCAGTTTCGGGAATCAAGGGGTTGACCTGCTTCTCGTCAAATCTCACGAAGTCTATATAGTCGCCTTCCTGTCTTTTTTCGAAGAGGTCGTTGTAAATTTGCGCAATGCCTCTGGGAACTTTTTCAGTCTTAACATAATGAAGATTGAATAAGGAACGGATCCCCGTATGCTTGCTTGAGGAGACTCCGTCTTTGGCAAGAAGTGCAATCACTGCATAGAAACAGCAATAGCAAAGGCGGTTTACACAAGTGTTCCATTTCTATTTTTCGGCAAGAAGTTTTGCTTCTTCTAATGCCTCGTCAGCTCTTTCCAGCCTGCATTTCACAAGCTCGCTGCTCATACCATTACGCCTTCTTTGACAACATTATGACGAAAAGGAAGCAATTTGTATTTCCTGCTGTTCCATTCCTTTCTGCTTCTGACGATAGATGACAGGACTTCCCCAGTTTCCCACTCAACCTCGTAAATCTTGTGCCGTATCCTGTCGGTAAGCTCATTTGAATTGATGTCGGTAAGAATTAGAAAATCCCAGTCCGAATCGGAATGTTGAGTTCCTCTCGCCCTCGAACCATAAAGTATGACATCGGCTCCAGGGCTTACTTCCTGTACCTTGTTCTTCACCTGAATCAATAAATTCAGACTTCTTGATTCGTGGAAAAAGAGGTTGTATGGTTTTCAGTCACCGGACGATGCCGGTGCGAGCATCTTGTAGACCATTCGCAACTCCGTGCCAGGGTAGATGAACTCCGCGTCATTCAAGTGGACAAGCA
>CAIQLG010000216.1 GCA_903872565.1 uncultured Lentisphaerota bacterium
AGGAGATGAGCTCGAGTGGTTCATCGAAGATAAGAACACAATGATCCTCAGAAGAAAAAAGTTAAGAAAAATGGGAAATTTAAAATGTGACTTCCAGTAGATAATCTCGTGCGGAAAGACTTCCGCCGAGATTATCTAGTCCTTAGTCTTTGCGCAATGGAGAAGGTTGACACCACGTGCACTATTTTGAACAACGTCTTCCCAATTGATCTACCTGAGAAGCTCGACAAGAACACATGTTACGCATGGACCAATGTCGCAAGATTCATGGCAAGGAAGAACTTTGACTCCGCAGTTCAATGGGCTGAAACTATTGGCAACACAAAAAGTCCAACAGAGAAGTTCGGAGAAATGGCGGACAATGTCAGAGCCTTTGCTCTTGCTGAAATTATTTATGTACAATTACATAAAAATGAGGAGGATGGCATAGACAAGGTTCTCAACTATCTGAAAAGTACAAATTTTTTAAGCAATGAAGAAAGAGAATATTTGATTGCGAAAGTGGGGAAAATGCAGTCAGACAATAATAAATGAAAAATGTCCAGGGAATAATGGAATCCGCATGGAGGGGCCGCCGGAACAGTTAATGACTGCTATTCCTCACAATTTTCAGATTTTCTGTTACATTGAGCTCGACATAACAGAAAATCTGAATAGTATTATGGGTTCATTGTTTTTCCAGGAACCAGTTCGAAGTGATGTGATCTTGGCTTAGCGGCTTCACGGATTTTGCCGTCCGCTTCCCTGACTTGATCTGTCAGCTTTGCAAGCTGATCCTTCTGCTCCTTTGTGCCGTTGCTAGCAACTGCCCTGGATACACCTCTCCACTGCGCGACCACCCCCTCCTTTGCACCGACCAGCTGAAGGATTGTACGGCACTGGTCTGCAACCGGCCCTTTGGCAAGAAGCCCCATGTTCCAACCATTGGCAAGTTCATCGGAAGATATTGTCGCCACCTTTATGCCATCGATGGTGACATCGTAGTTATCAGTTTTCAGCCCTGATACCGTAAGCGTGTACTGGCTCAGGTTCGCAATGTCGTCCAAAACGGTCACAGCCGGTCTTGCATCGTCCGGAATCGGGAATGGAAGAGCTTCATCAAGACGGTCGAATGACAGTGTGTCACCAGCGGTCTTAATGTTTTCAAGATTGCACTGCACTGAATCCTTGACTGCTCCTGCCTTGGCGTCAACAGTTGAACGGCTGACTAATCCAGGAGCTTTGAGTCCGGTCAGCAGCGCGGCAGCCATGGTAAGCTGGCCGGTCGGCCCAGGATGAACGGGATCCCCCATCATGCTGACAGGCTGTTTTTCCATCTTGTTCCAGACTTCCAGAAACTCCTTTAGATGTTCCGCGCCTGCGAGGTTCGGCTGCGCGGCAAGCAACCCCTTGAGGGAGATCAGGGTAATGGCAACATTTTCCATCGGTTTATTCTGAGCCCATAAGCCCACCAGCGGAGTAAATTGATCCGCATAAGGAATTTTTTCTTTTTCAGAAAGCGTCTTTAACGCATCGGCATATTCCTTAAGACGATTGCCTTTCGCCAGAGGGCTTCCGTTGTTCACCGGGCTGGAGGAAAGCAGTACGGGCCGTGCATTGACAGAACGGATTTTCCCGATAAGGCCGGACATGTTTTCGATGAATTTATCGGTGGCAAACCTTCCTTGGTCGTTCATGCCAAGCTCTACCGACACTACCGTCGGATTCCAAGGCGCGACATCCCAGGCGAAGCGATCCATCACTGTCGGGATTGTATCTCCCCCTACCCCGGAATTGCGGAAGCAGAACGTCATCTTTGGAAAGCGCGCATAGCAGAAAGCTTCGAAATAGTTGGAATGCAGATGCTGAGCCGTGATGCTGTCGCCAACCATCACCCAGGTATCGCCGTCTTTCAGTGGAAATTCACTTTGCGCCTGTGCAACAAAGAATCCGAGACTGAGCGCCATTCCTCCAATCAAACCTGTCATCCATTTTTTTAATTCATAGATCTTCATTTTAACTTGTCCTCCATAAACTTATAGAATTTTTATTTTTACCATGTCCATCGTCATTTCTGGAATCCTGTCTCCGGCCTGTTCATACCCCGAACAGCTGGGCCGCATTGTTCCAAAAGATATCCTCCACCTGGCTGTCCGTCAGTCGTTCTGACCAGCAGGCCCACTTGAGGGAGCGCAGATGTTCCAGACCGATGAAGACCGGTCTAATGCCCATTTGTTTCTCTCCCCACACGGGGGTGTTCTCATACAACCAGACAAACGAATCGGCGGCGCCCAGCGAGCGTCCTCGCATGTGGCTGACCGGCAAGTCCGCGCCGTACATCAACTTTTTGTGCCCGATAATGCGAATGATTGCCTGATGCGCCATCGGCTCGCAGTTGGCGCTGCAATCGAAGTACAGATTGTCGAGACCGGTCAGATGGGGCAGTCCCTCCAGATTATGGGCCGGCTGGAACCCGCGTGCGGAATGGGCCAGAATGAGCGTCATATCCGGATAGGTTTCGCAGTAATGACGTATCCAGTGGATATTGCCCGGATCTGCCACGGCGCGGGATTTCACCATGTGCAACGTGATGGCCAGCCCCTCTTCGTGTGCGACCTTGACCAGAGGTTCCGGAAGATAATCGGGGATGTTGGCCTCCCATGTCGGTTTAACTGGTGCCTGCGAGTGATAGCATTTTAAACCATGCAGGCCAAGGCGACGTACCTCCTGGCGCACCCATTCGGGGTCGTCGGTGGGCCGTACAAAGAAAGAGCCCCGGCAATCAGCCGACTTGGCCGTCTGAGTGCTTACCCACTCGTTGGTAACTTTGATCCGCTCGGGTGTGCTTCCCCATGAAAGAAAAAGCGCCGCCTTGCGCCGACCGGGGTACAGCATGTCGCTTAATGTGCAATACTCCGCATAGCCGACACTGGAGATCGGCGGATTTTTTATTTTTAAATCGTCGTCGCTTCCCTCTGCCGTTAGATGGGCATGGGCATCGAAGACGCGGTCAGGAACGAAGGAATCCAGTTCCCGTTTGAAAAACTCCCGATCTTCATCTCTGATCAGTGTGCTGATCAGTGTGCCGCCAGCCTTGTCATCCGTCATCATAAGACAATCCTCCGTAGTAGGTTGTGTGTTTAGGTTTTGTTATGCCACGTGTCCGGCAAATTCGATTCCGCTACATCTTTCGACCCGATTGCTAAAGTCGGATTTTAAAGGAGCGCGGGTTTTCTTACCCGCGAAAATTGAACTCAAATGGCGGACTGGAAAGTCCACCCTCCGTTAGTTTTTTATCGGCTCGAGGTAATTTTGCAATTACCTCTTTCATCGATGGAACGTATGATTCGTCAGTTCTTTTTTATCCTTATCTTGGGGTCATTCCGCATTCCCTTAGTCGAACGACTGATAGTAATTTTGATTTTTAGAGCGGAGAACAATAAGCCGGGAGGATTGAAGATTCAATAGAAAATACTGGTAAACAGTGAGAATTTATCCCGTCGTTCGCCATACGAACTATGGAGGTCTTAGAGCAGCTTACGCCGCAACCATTTTTTCGACACAAATTTCACAAATTTGCACAAATTTTAATTGCCAAATAACTTTAAACAAAAATTTGCAGTGAAGTTTTCAACGTTCACTGTCGGACAAAGAATGGAAAAACAAAACTCCAATCTTTGTTTTTCCGTCATTTGTCCGACATGTGTCGCTATCCACCTTAGCGACATGCGAATTTTCTTCCGAACCATTCGTGAACATCCGTGAAATTCGTGTCTGATTTCTTATTCAACTGTTCAAAAACGTGCAAAAAAAACAAAGATATGCCGGATAGTATTACGTAGGGCGGCAATAATGGAGGGTCGAGTTTCATGCCATGCCGTCTTGTCCCTCGTAGCTCGCAGAGCGAAGTGGGAAGTTTCCTTACGAAGGGGGGGCGACCACAGGCAGAATTTCAGAGTTCATGATCCGCTGAAAATAATAATGTCTCAAAATTCCACCTCCGGGGGGAATTTTCATTCAGATTTCCCGGCCGTAACCTTTTTTGCCACAACCCTTTTTCCCAGATCTCCAGAGCTATTGAAGCTACAAGGCAGGAAATCTGAAATTAGCTATTTCTTCGGAATTAGTTTCAGCAATTTATCCTTTTCATCCTGTGAAAGCGAGGATTTTTCGATCCAATTTCTGGCATTATCAGGTTCTCTTCCCGCCCAGTCAGTTACTATATTGTTCAATGATTGGTTTGTATTTTTCCCTTCTGGCAATTTCATCGCCCATCCAGATGCCGCGACAGGATCTTTCTCAGCCCGCCAGGAAGGCACAGTTTGCAATATTTGCATCTGTGCGAATCCCTGTCCCCTCATGCGAAGGGTCCACTCGATTGCTCCATCTTTATCATAGTCAAGCCATTCTGTCATTTTTTCACAAGTTCTTAGAGAAAAATCTAATTTTGATGCGAGCGAGAATGCCTCTTCCATCTCGGCTTTGAAATTCCTCGCCTTGGGTGGCTGTGTTACTTTTGCGGATTGGGTTTTTCCTTTGTATCCTTTTGTCTCCAGTTTTGTTGATGCCAGTTCATCATTCTTAGAGGACTTGGGGTGATCGTCAACCTTTTGTTTTGCAGGTGAGGCAAGGATGTCGGGCGTCTCAATTGCATCCTGAGTCTGCCTCTTTTGAATTTCTCTTACAGCCATGACACCTGTTGTTCCAATCAGCAGTGCGATCAGAATCCCGGTTCCCGCCATCTTGATTTTTGCGATAGCCATTGCCTTCAACGCTCCTTCCATTAAGAATATTATGTTTGCCGAGGCGGTTCCGGCTGCGGCACCCGCCGCGACCAATTTAGGAACGGCCATCAGGGAAGGAATGAGAGTTTCGGGAACAGCAGCCTGTGATTCTGTAGCCAGCACTCCAATCAGTGCCGGGAAACCCAGTGTGCAGCCACGTTTGACAAGCCGTGTACGCAGCCGGGATATTCCGTCGCTGGCGCGTCGGCTGAGCGTATTGGAAGTGCAGCCTGCCTTGGCTGCCGCCTCCTTCTCGCTCAACCCCTGCAGGTAGCGGAGAATCACGGCTTCACGCTGAAGCTCCGAAAGAGCCGCCAACTCCTCATTCAATGATTCCAGAATCAATTCATGGATGCTTTATCGCAGGCACGGCGCTGTTGTTTATTTGAAACCTGACAAAAATCCAGTCATCTGTCTTCTTGAATTTCTGCTGAGAAATTAAATTGCCGTGCAGGCATGACGCGTCTGGCCTGATGTCGTTCAGCCGTGCGAACGGATTGCCTCCGACAGGAATGATCAGCACGATGTCGCCGGGTTCTTCGTCCACCAGCTTCTCCGGATAGAAATCTATGAAATGGCAGCCGTCAGTTAAATCGAGCAATGGACGTACGGCATATCCCCAGAGGCCGCTTACAACTGGCCGGCAGTCGGAATACTGGCTCGCCAGAACCTTGGCTAGCTCTTCCTTGTACCTGGCCGTATTGCCGGATGGAAGACTCAACTTGGCGTTTACAAACGGATAAACCGGAGAGCCCATGATCATCCAGTTGAGGAACAAATATACGCCGAATACATATAAGATCGAGACACCCTGTATCCACTGCACCGCCCTGGTCTCGCTGTTGCATTTACTTGTCAGCCTGTTGAACAGCGCCCATGCCAGGCGTAACAGAAACAGGAGCGCCCCGGCCAGATTGGCAAATATGGACAGCGCCCAGAAGATGCCGGCCAATGCGCGAAGTTCCGGAAGTTCCAGTGTTTCAAAATAGAAGGCCAGTATCAGCATCGGCAGGCAGGCCAGCAGGTCTATCCATTCCGTCGGCCCCAGCAGCAACGCGGCAAGTGCAAGCGCAAAGGGGGCTGCCGCCTGAATACGGCTTAACCCCATGGTGCATAGCAAGCGGCGCAGCGGCATTGCCGACAGCGCCAGAAGTGCCGCCAGCCCATACAGATACGCAAATCCATATGCCGTAGGCTTGAGGAATGGCAGGAATGGCAAGGCCGCCAGGCTGCTCAAAGGCATGTCTGACAGGGAACTGACAAGCGCCTGCCGCCCGGTGGGTAGTTCCCATGCCAGGTCCTGCAGCATGCCGACATGGATCGCCATTTGATCGGAAGAATGGCCGGGATAGCAATAAGCTATGCCCAGGATCAATGAGTACGGAATGAAGCAGAGGATTGTGAAGCTGACGAATGTCAACAGCCTGGCGCCCAACTGCCTCCTGGAATTGATGTGCTCGGCGATGGTTTCAGATCTCATTCAGGCACTCCTTCGTGGGGTGTTTTCTCCCAGTAGAACGGCCTGGTGATCAGTTGCAGTGCGCCTTTCCACGCGCCCACGCTCATGAGCACCCAGTACAGCGGCATGAAAAGGCAGTATGGCAGCAGATGGTAGTAGCCGCGCCGGAGGCAGGCCACCATGGATGACAGCACAAACGCGAAATTCCCACACAGGAAGCTTGTCATGGCAAGCACCAGCACCCAGAGCGGGAAAAAGCCGCTCAGGAATCCGGGCCCGACGCAGAAACAGATCACCGTCAACAGCCAGTAGAACGGGTTCATGAGGAGGCAGAAGCCTGTCGCGCCGAACAGAAAATGGAAATGGAGTATGCGGACAAGGCCGCGGTTCCTCCGCAGCTCATTGTGTTCCCTCAGATGCACAAGATAAGTCTGTAGGTAGCCCTTGACCCAGCGGCTGCGCTGGCGGATCCATGGCATTATGCGGAATGTGGCCTCCTCCCAGGTGGTGGAGTCCAGCAGGCCAGTGTCCAGCCCGCAACGGTAGAGCCGGATGCCCAGATCGCAGTCCTCGGTTACATTGTATGAGTCCCATCCCCCGATCCTTCGCAGGACGGAGATGCGGAAGTGGTTGGACGTTCCGCCCAGAGGGATGGGTGCGTCCAGGTAGGAGAGCCCGGGCAGGCAGTAGTCGAACCAGCATGAGTATTCCGCAGTGAAGAAACGGGTGAGCCAGTTCCTATCCCTATTGTAGTAGTTCAGTTGCGCCTGCAGGCAGACAAGATTGTCCGGCGCCACAGAGAAGAGCAGTGCCGCCTTCCTTAGCTGGTCTGTTTCCGGGCGGTCTTCTGCATCGTAGATGACCAGTATGTCCCCGGTGGCGCGGGCAAGCCCATAGTTGCAGGCCTTGGGTTTTGTCCGTGGCAGGCTGACAGGCACGATGACCACCTCGAAAGGACTGGACACACCGGCGTTTTCAATCGCCATCCGCGTCTGACAGTCGTCCTCCTCCACAAGCAGCAGTATCTGGAGGCGGTCAGGCGGGTATTCCATTTTCCTAAGGTGCCCCATGAGCCTGGGGCCCGCCGTCTCCTCATGGTAGAGCGGCACCAGTATTGTATATTTAGGCCATCCTCCTGGTGGAATTGCTGAAGGATCATAAACCTGCGGGGGCCGGTGCAGCGACAGGAATTGCAGCACCAGCTTGTACTGCGAGAAGACAAGGTAGAACAGGATGGACACTACGTTGACGACCATCAATGTCAGGTAGGCATTGACCAGCAGTGCGGCAGCCAGCAGCAGGCACAGGATGATCAAGATCTTCCACTGGATGCGGGAAAGCACTGTCCTGGCGCTCAAGCTGGAGAACTCGTCCTGGTGATATTGTGGAATCATTGCCCTGCCCCTCCGGAGGATGGTCTGATGCCTGATTGGCCGCCCAGCGCCCCCCGCAGCAGCGGAACCTTGCAGGCACTGATGACAAATTTCCCGCCGCCTCCCGGCGGCAGACGCCAGTCCTTCCAAGTACGGCGGGCCAGCGTTTTTTCCATGGCCTGCCCGTCTTCGAACTGGACTGACAGCGGCATATCAATATCGTACAGCATGATCTTCAGCGACGGACGGTTCTTGGAATCGACACACTCCTCCCATTCCATTGAGAAACGGCGCCAATAAGTGTTCTGCACCCAGACAGGGACAAGTCTGCCATTGGCTTCAATCTGCTGCCATCCTCCATTCTGGAAATATTTGAATTTGCATCCATTCCGGCCTTCCACGGCCATAGTATAAATGCGCACTTCAGGCCGTCGCAGTTCCAACCCGAGACATGGAACAACAGTAGCCAGCGTCAGGCCTTTGAACTGGACATCGACGGAACAAGGTATCCGTCCGTCAAACGCCCATTCCGGAACCACTCCAATGGCAGGATCTCCACCATTTTTAAATGGCACCAATGGAAAGTTTTCCTTCGTGTCTGCTGGAGATGGCAGTTCCCAGGCCAGCCTGGCCAGGCATGCCCCGCCTCCCTGCTGATGGAAATACTCGACCCAGTGCATGCCCTTTTTCAGCGTAATCCTGCCGCGATGGCACCACTTGTCAGCCATTGGCCGGTCAAGCACCTCCATGTCATGATAGTCCGGCCAGGAAACGACCTCCGCTCCGTCAATTGACACAAAGCTGGCATCATCGGAGTTGGTGGCGAAAACATAGGAGCCTTCAATTGGGACCAGCAGCGGCCCCTGGTACAAGGCGAGAAAATTCCTATTCCTGCCAAGCGGATTTTCCAGCTGATTGATGCAGCCGACCCGTGTCGTTTTCTTGTCGGCCAGCCGTGCAAACTCATATTTGAATTTCACAATACTCTTTATCTGTGCCATTGAATCTGCAGCCACCGTGACACCGAGTCCGAACAATTCCTCGTTGATCTCAAGTGTGCCGACCGGTTTCTCTGCAACCGCAGTCAGCCGCAGGGAGCTCCCGCCGTTGGCAACAGGCACACGCAAATGCCAGCCCGCACCGACTTCCAGAGGTTCCCACGCAAATGGAACCATTCCTCCATTCCCGTCCTGTAGGCATGGGTACAGGTTCCTGCAGGTGTCTGGCAGAGCGATGTACACTTCGATCATCAATCTCCCGCTGGCGGGAGCAATTCTATCGACCATTGGCCGGATCTGCCATGACCAGTCATGTGCAGATCCAGAGTCAGCGCCAGCGTTGACCGGAAGATCCGGTTTCGGCTGTGGAGTCACGGACGGTTCTGCCGCAACTGGCTTATTTTTCCCGGTATCCGATTCAAACGCAGGACGAGGGATGATCTTGACAGCCCATCCCTCGGTGAATTCCGGAGGTTCAAGAGTGGCGGTGCCATCGGCTCCCACTCTCAAGTCCTGGCATACAGGAGTCCTGCCTCTGCGCAGATCCCAGTATTCCGCCATGTAGTCGCCGGGGGACATCCCATCGAAAACCAATTTATTCCCTGTGCACAGGCTCGGTATCTGACGTGTCCGGCAGAGCACATCAAAATTGTATGCGAAGATGAACCGGCGCGTAGCATTGCCGACCACAAGTGCGCGCAAATTGCCGGCCTTGCTGGTTGCATTGACATTACAGTTCAGCCAGCGACCTCCTGGCGATGCATCGGCTCCGATCAGATCTTCATCCTTCATAAAATCGGAAACAACCCTGTACAGCTTCCCCATGTCCTCCCCATAATTGAAGTTCCACCACCAGCTCATTGGGGTGCCCGCCATGTTGCTGGCAATCCCGGCCCAGAGCGATCCCAGTGTGTCACGTGCCATTTTAAAGGCGGGATCTCCGGCCCAATGCCCTGCGCATTCGGAGACCATGATCGGACGTTCGTGCCCATAATATCTTATCGAGAAGTCGCGGATGGCCTGTATCTGGTCGCCGGAGAGTCTTCCCAGCCCCGGATAGGCGTTGCTGTTTACAAACTGGATCACGTCCTCCGTGAAAAATGAAATATCACGGTTCGGGATGCACATGTGGTTGGATGTGATATGCCCGTACGGATCAATGCCGTTCACAAATTTCATCTGTGAAACGATCATATCCCTGGCATTCTTCCAGACTTTATTGCTGACATTGTCAGGTTCGCTCATCAGATTCCAGGACTGGATGGCGGGCGAGTCGGCATATCGTGCAACAGTGTATGAGAGGGAGTTCTCAGACCATTTGCGTGTTTCAGGCTCTATCCAGAACCACCTGGGCCCCCTCAGGAATCCGCCATTTATTTCGTTGTACGGATGTTTCGGCCACCCGAAATCCTTGCTCAATCTCACATGATTCAGAGTTTCCAATTGTATGTAGATGCCTCGTCTTTCACAGTGCTCCATCACCTGGTCATTCAGCCAGGCGTTCTTAAGGTTGTAGCGGCCGATGCCGCTGTAATTGTCGACGCTGCTGTTCCATTCCAGCCCGTTCCACCAGTCGCTCATCCAGAACCGGATGAAGTTCCCGCCTGAATCCGCAATGTAGTCAAGCATCTTCCTGGTAATGGACAAACTGTTTTCTGTCGGCAGATATGGGACATAGTCAACACCATACGGGCGGTCAACAGGATAAGGCAGGTTCCATCCCACCAGATAGACGAAGCGCCCGTCGGCACGTTCGAAGAAGTGCGGTGCCCGCTTGGAAACCCGCAGAAAACCAGGAGCCATGCCTGCGGCGACCTGGAGCTTCCCCGATTCCATCACCCGCCTTGCTTCGTCGTTTTGCCGCAGGAGCAGGCGGTATTCGTGCTGGCCTTCATGGACGGGACGGTAGCGGGCAAGAAAATATTTTGGCCCTTTCGGCCGGATATGTTCACCGTCCAGAAGGGAGACGGCCTCGAAGTCCTGATACAGGAAGGGAAGAATGCGCTGTTTCTTTCCGTCCGGCTCCGTGACCTCAAGCTCCAGTGGGAATTTGCTGTAGTCAAACGGGTTTCCGTTCCATCCGTCAAGGTTAAAGGCAAGCTCGAAGCGTCCGCCCAGTGAAATGGAGTCGGCGGGAGGGCGGATCAGTCGCGTTTTCGGCGCAGGCGCAGGTGACGGCTCCGTCATGAAGCGCAGTTCCAACCCTGCACCGGCAAGATGCACCTGGGAAAATACCTTGACCTCCAGCCGGCGCAGCCCGCAACGTTCCCATGCCGTCCACGGGGCGGAATGCCCCAGCGCCTTCCAGTATGCCGGATCTCCAGACATAGGGACAGTAAAGGCGAATCCTTCACTGGAGAGGGGGACACCACGGTAGACGTGCAGGAAACTGAAATGATGATCTCCCTCGGCAAGAACCTGGACTGTGCACCGCGGCAGATCCGTGCCGGGCAGAATCATGAACTTGTATTGCCCCGTCAGTTCCATGTCAGCCAATTTGAAGGGGATGGAGAATACGGCCTGTTTCGGGAAACCCGGCTTAACGGTGGCCCGCAGATGGTTTTTAAGATATGCAGGAACACAGATGCCGTCCCGTGCAATCCACGACCTAGTCACATCGAAGATGATCAGTGAACCTGTAGTATAGACAAGCGCAAAGAGCAGCCAGTAACGCATGGAAGATGAAATCTTAATGTTCTTGTATAACAACTGTTTCAATTGAACCTTTGGAATTTCACATTTGAGCAATTACCCTGGCCAGTTGCAAGATCGGCTCCTTTCAATTTACTATTTTCCCGGACTCCAGACTCCATCTTCCCAGCGCCCCTTGCTGAGCACGTAATTGCTTGCATATGTAATGTTGATGACAGGTTCCGCGTTGTTAGGGATCCGATTGGAAGCGGAATAGTCCCTGATATGTTTAAGATGCCAGAAACAGCGGTATATGGGAAACTCGGATTCTGAATATCCTGTCCCCCATGGCTTGAAACTATCTCCACCGTGTTTCAACTGTATTTCCTTCCAGATGGCCCATGTCGTATCAGCAGAGTTTTCCGGAAGACCAGCTTCAGCCCTTGACACTTCAAATTCAAAGCCGCAGGCGCAATCCGACATTTCATAGAAATAGCTTACATTTCCTGCCGCCGAATTATGCACGAAGCCATGGACCCCGACATTTCCCACCCCATCCGTACTCGGCCTGTCATAGACTTCATTCCAGTCATTGTCTATCCTTTCGAGCCAGGAGGGGTCGTTGTCAGTTGCAGCTCGGTTGATATCCCTGTTGAGGTCGGTCGGGCACTGGAATATCTTGTTCCCTTTAAGATAATCGGGAAAGAGAATGGAAGAGAACGGTACGTGGGTACGCCCGGGATAATCGCTGCTGTAGACCTGGAAAGCGGCTCCCACCTGGCGGAGATTCGAGAGGCAGGCGGTTTGCCTGCCTGCGGCACGCGCCTTCGAGAGTACGGGCAGAAGAAGAGCCATTACAATGCCTAAGATTGCAATGACTACCAGGAGCTCGATGAGTGTGAAAAAACTTACTGACTTTTCAAATCTTCCATTCTTCATTGTTTCTCTCCATGACATAATTTAAATCATATCTATTGTTTTGCAGAGAATCTCATCCTGTCAACCACTGAAATGAACTTAATCCGCCTCGGCGGAGACTTATGTAGCCGCCTCCATGTTGGAGGCGACACGGCCAACATGGCCGTGGCTACAAGTTTCAAGCCATACGGCATTCCTTCGAAAAATACAATTTCCTATACGATCAAGTTAAAAATACCCGCCTTATCACGGTCTGCAAATACAAATCCAGTAAACCTTGTCAGTTTACTGGATTTGCATTAAGAGCCAGCCGCCGAATTTCCCTTGTGAATTTAATCTGATTCCGCCCCATAAGTCGCATCAAGATTGTCTTCTATGTCTTGTATTGAACGGGAAGCGATAAGCGGAAAATCAGCTATTTCTTCGGAATATTTTTCGGCAATTTGTCCTTTTCATCCTGGGAAAGCAATGATTTTTTGCCTGTCGCTCCGTTTTGAGAATAGACACCTTCATCCGACTCCTTCAATCCCGTACCTCACGACTCCACTATCAGTTTGCCGAACTTTGACGGGACGGCAAACCCCCCAGTCACGGTCGGCGAAAAGGCTGAATGTTCCATCGCCTTGCCTCTGACTCTCTGGCGGCACACGTTGAAATACCAGGGCGCCGCGGCATCCGGTGTCTTTCCCTCGACCCGCTTCCTGCGGTCGAGTCCTCCTTCGGGCGTCTCGCACGTGGTGGGTATCCGAATTTCCAAGCTCCAGGAATTGGTGCCGAGATAAACAGCGCTTTCGGCCTCCGATGCCCACTGGGGCCGCCCTCTATCCCTGTCAAGATCGATAAGGGCACCTGCCGCATTGATCGTAATCTGATAATACGCATGAGACGGAGTCTCCAAAAATAATTCGAGTTCGTCGTCGCTGTAGATTTTTTCGTCGCCATTCTTCGTCGTCGAGATACTCAGATTGTTCATGTCCGCATCAGCGCACCGGATACCGAACACGAGGCTGCCGTCGCTCCACGCGACCTGGAATGTTGTCTTGGAAACGGGCGATTTCCCGGTCACCAGATCTTTCAACTCGTAGACCGGCGCGCCTTTCCAGAAAGACTTGTCCAGGTTGCCGTCCAATTTCAGCTCCGCGCCTGTACGCTCGACGGCCACCGCCTGCGGGGCGCTTTTTCTCATCGCGATCCTTTGTTCCCTGCCTTCTTTGAACAGCGCCAGGCTCTCGGCAGCCAGATCGACGCGCTTGCCGTAGATCGTATCCCCGGCGGCCTTGCGGGCGGCCACCAGCAGCTCAAGGCCTTTATCCAACGATTCCGCGTCTTTGCCCATGAGCGGACCGGTCTCCTTGGAATAGTCCATGAACGCCTTCATCGCATG
>CAIQLG010000217.1 GCA_903872565.1 uncultured Lentisphaerota bacterium
CATGGTTTTTTCGATGGGGTCTTTGGCTGTGGCCGCCAGTTTCTCGAATGCCTCGCGTGCCTCCGGATATTTCTTCCTGTTAAAACTACCTTCCGCTATGCGCTCCTGGTATCTCCGGTGAAAATCCATGTTGAAATCCGCGGAAAAAGCAAACATCGCCCAAAGCATAATGAACGCCGGCAAACTTCGCTTCAACAGCGACCCAACAACAAAACTCCGTTTCATAATATTCATACTTTTCATCATTGAGACAGTCAATCCGCAGAGCAGTCTGATTTTCTCTGCCGCATACTTGAAGTTTGTCAATTCGGCATCTGGCGGAATCAGATGATCGAACATCGGCACATAGCGGCCCGCCGAGATCATCTGCGCAGCCCGTTCCACTTCAGCATCCACATCGGTGATACTGCCAGCAAGCGCCCGCTTGTCGAGCCCTCCCCAAATTCCAAGTTCCGGATATTTCCCTCTGTATTCCCTGACATCGTTGCCAGCCTGGACTTCAAATGGGAAAAAAACGTTGACACCATGCTTCATCATAAGGGGGACAAGTTCGCCGCAGTCTCCGTCGCTGTCAACCGAAATCATCCTCACGCCCCTGGCTTTTGCGAAATCCGCAATCCTGTCGTAGCATGGCATCATGAACTTTTCAATCATGGAGGGGGAGATGAGCGATCCCTGCTTCCCCGACATATCCTCCCAGATATGAATGTGATCTATCTGTACCTGCTCCGAGATTCTGTCCCATAATCCTATCCACAGATCCGTGAGATGATTCATCATATCTCTTATCATATCGGGATAGTCATAGAAACCGGTAAGCAGGTTCTCCACCCCGACCAGATCCCTGGCCGCGCCGAAAACCCCATACGGGAATTGGCCTACCTGTACCGCTTCGCCAGTCTCCCTTATCTTTCCTCTGAACTCATCCCAATTCTCGAGTATCCTATCTCCATTTGAGATATTGAATTTTTCACGTTTCAGCTTATCCCAGTCGTCCGGGGTCTCGACCGGATATGAGAGGAATTCAGGCATTGACGATCCGTCCTTCATGCAGCGCATGGTTATGCCGCAGTCATCCTTTACGAGAACAATATCTCCCGACTCCTCGAGAATCTCCTGTTTGAAGCGTGGAAACATGCCGTATTCCACTTTCGGGGACACAAAACTTCTCTCGAAGCCCAAGCCGCAAAAAAGATCAAGTCCGGGATTTTTTGTTTCCCTCTTCCATTTCTCCAAGGTCTCGCCCCAGGGGCTCCAGCCCAGCCCAACACCGAAAGGGACACGGTCAATGTCGCCTCCTGTAAGGCATCGGACAAGGCGTTCCCCTGGCATCATGGTGTTCCCAAAAATTTTCTTCATATCATTTTCCTGTGAGGAGCTTCAGATATTGTCTTGCAACTTTAAGATCCTCAAGAGCCTCCTGCGCATCGCACATCGGGGGAATTTCACCGTTGACCGCCGAAATGAAATTGACAGCCTGCTGTCTCATCGCGTGAACCCATGGGAACTGAGGAATTATTGTTTCGGGCATTTTTCCGTTGCCGGAATCCTTGAATATCTCAGCCTTCCCGGGTGTGTTGATTCTCAATGGAGACGGAAGTTCGAGTTTCACCCAGCCTTTCTCGAAACATACAAGCGCGGACTCCTGCCAGTCAAGAGTTGTGGAATAGGGACTCATTTCGAGCGAGACGGTGACGGAGCCGGCGGTCTTCCCGACAAGCAGAATATTGTTCGGATCAGCATATGTCACATCATATTTCTCTCCGATAAGATATCTTATCAGGTTTACCTGGTGAATATAATAATTCACAAATGAGACGTATTTGGAATAATTTTTAGAATCCATGTCTGACGGGGCAGGTTCACCGGGCAGATTCTTGAGATATTCATCCTTATTGATGAGATCGAAAAATCCGTTTGAAATCCAATCGCCAGAAGGCATCAGGACTCTGATGTATTTCAGTTTTCCGATTTCCCCTGACTTCTTAAGTTTATCTATCGCGGATTTCGCAAACATCGCTGCCGGATCGCTGCGCTTGTGATATCCGACCATTATCCATGTTCCGGATTTTTTCAGGCATCTGAGGATTTTCTCCCCGGATTCAATCGTGCTAGAGAGTGGCTTTTCAATGAAAATCGGGATCTTTGCGGCGAGCAGTTCAGGAATCAAAACCCCATGACGTGTAAAAGGTTGTGATGCTACAATCGCATTGAGTTTTTCTTTTTTTAGCATTTCAGCGGCATCCGCATAGACTCCTGGAATCTCATATCGTCCGGCAACGTGTCTTGCTGTTTCCTTCCTGGGCTCCGCAATCGCCACCACCTCGCAGAGATCATTCAATGTCGCGTAATTCCTCAGGTGCGCACACTGCCCCATTCCTCCCACTCCCACAAAACCGATCCTCAACTTGCTTTTCATTTAAAATCTCCTGTTTTTAAAAAAATATCTGATTGATATGCCTTAATTTGCTGTTATTTTAATTCCCTTTCAAAGCCAGTTCCATTGTTATAATTGCTATTTATTGTCATTTATTGCTCTTATGCATCAAAAACTTAAAATCATTGCGGCGGGAAGAGAAATAAAATCAGCCTACTACTGGCATCTGCCCGCGCATTCGCACAAGTTCCACGAAATCATCGTGGTTCTCGAAGGAAAATTGAAAGTCGTTCTGGCGGGGGAAAAAATAGAAGTGGGAGAAGGCGAGGTACTCCTATACAGAAAAGGAGCGACTCATGAGGAGACTACAGTCAAAGGCAGTCCTTTCCACAGCATATTCTTCTGCTTCGAGCTATCCGGGCTTCTGCCTTCCATCCCGGACAAGACTTTTGATGTTGATGGAAGAGTAAGGCAGATTGCATATTGGATTGTAGAGAACAGGAACTCGTCCGACCCCATAGTAAAAACTCTTGACCATTCACTTCTATTTTCCATGATAAACGAGCTGGAAAGGATAAACTCACCGAGCAGCGGTGACGATGCGATGGTCGAAAAGACACGAAGTTTCATGCGCTCAGTGCTCAAGGAGGATGTCGGACTTTCCGATCTTGCCGAACATGCCGGCATAAGCAAGTTCCACTTTGTCAGAAAGTATGGAAGGATCGCGGGGAAAACTCCCATGGAAGAATTACGACTGATGCGCGTCAACCACGCCAAGGAGCTGATTCTTTTTTCAGGCATCCCACTTAAAGAGGTGGTAGTGGAATCGGGATTCAAAGATGTCTTCCAGATGTCCAAGACATTCAGACGGCTTCTCGGGACAAGCCCCGGAAGCTACAAGAAGCTGGGACGGAGAAATTAGGAGATTAAGTTCCTATCCGGGTAGCGTTTGACCAGGCTCGCTAAAGCTATCAAACTTTATCTCTGCTTTCACTTTCTTTGGCAATATGCCATTCAGCTGCATTTTGCGGACTGCCGAGTCAGATACCTCCGGCACAGCAGGAGGCTTGAATTCGTGAACCGCTCAAAGCGGTATTTAAGTGGATCTTGGCCGCCAGAGGCGGCTAACAACAATGCATCGCGAGTTGTATATTTCTCTATTGATTCTCTCACTGGGCACACAAGGAATAATATAATATTTACAGACACTAATTGCACGAATTTTCACGAATGAAATTTGCGTGCGGCTCTTTGCCGCAAACGCCGGTTGAAAGGCAGAAATGCAAAACCACAAGCTTTGCATTTCTATCTTTCATCCGGCAAAGAACTTTATAAGTTCTTCGCAAATTTTTCCACAAAAATACTCAACAATTAAAATTCGTGAAAATTGGTGAAATTCGTGTCAAAAAATCGGGTTGTCACGCAAGCTGCTCTAGAAAATTATCGCAACATTAGATCTATCTGTAAAAGCTGAGTACTCTGCGAGGAAACGACAATCGGTTATTCCAGCAAATGTCAAACTTTACGAGTCCCCCAGCCGAGCTGGGGGATTACCATTTTATTTACGGCAAAGCGACTACTCGGTGTACGGAATTGCAGATTCTGGCGAAAACGAAATCGGCCACATGAACGCCACTAATCAGCCATTCGCAGATGCTAATTGGCTGATTTGTCTAGCTATCATTGCTATATTAATCTTAATTCGAAATTCAAACATGGAACTTTGCTCATATAGCAAGCTCCAATTCCTCCGACTTTTGAGAATATACCATGTCATCATCAACGGGTTCCAAGTAAAGTTCTATGGCCTCTTTGATATTCTTTATGGCCTCATCTTTTGTGTCCCCTTCGCTTATGCATCCAGGCAGCGAGGGAACTATGGCTGTATATCCGCCATCTTCACTAGGCTCAAGAATAACTTTCAGATTCATAAATAAATCCCCCTGATTTTAGTTTGATTATAACACATCCTGATGATATTTCAATAAAGAATAAACATTAAAAGGCGACGTGCGGCAGAATTTTACTACACATAATTATTTTCTCAATAATTAAATAAGCTTTAACTCAGACTTGAAAACATTATGGGCTGAATGTCTTTTATTGGGCGTAGTAAAACAGTTTTTATTTACCCAGCAACATGAGAATTTGTCCGCAATGATTGAAAAGATAGAAAAGTTCTTCGACATTAGAACAAGAGGAAGCTCGGTCGGGATAGAGGCGGTGGCAGGTCTAACAACCTTCATGACAATGGCTTATATAATCTTTTTGCAGCCGACAATCATGACCGGCCAGACAACCGGGATAAAGACCGGGATGGACTTTGGAGCTCTCCTGACAGGGGTCTGCGTCGCGGCAGCTTTCGGATCCATATTGATGGGGCTTCTGGCCAACTATCCCGTCGCACTGGCGCCAGGAATGGGAGAAAACTTCTTCTTTGTGCTGACGGTTTTCCCCTTCTGCGCCGCCCTCCCGGGCTATTCCGGAGAACCCTGGCGCCTCGCCCTCGGAGTAGTTTTCATGTCAGGAATTATTTTTCTTATCCTCTCATTTTTCAGGATCAGGCAAATCCTCCTGAAAGCAATCAGTCCGAATCTCACCAAGGCGATAACGGCGGGAATCGGAGTTTTCATAGCCCTGCTTGGCCTTCAAAATGGCGGACTCATAGTCTCGCAGGGGGGACACTACGCCCTAGTCAACAACCTTGAAAAATCCTCGGCATTCATACCCGTTCTGATTTTCGTGGCAGGACTGATTGCAACTGCCGCCCTGCACATTCTCAAAACGAGAGGCAGCATCCTCTGGGGGATCCTTGCAGGAGCCATCGTCGCGACAATCACCGGTCAGCTTCATTTCGACAGCTTTCCCGTCAGCCTTCCGCCAGACATCGGACCTGTCTTCGCAAAAGCCGACATAGCTGGAGTTTTCAACAATTTCCTCAAGCTTCTTCCTTTCATTGTGGTCTTCGCATTCATGGATGTATTCGACACACTCGGCACGCTGATCGGAGTCTGTACAGAGGCGAAACTGATGAAAGGGAACGATCTGCCGAATTCCACAAAGGCATTCGCTGCGGATGCAACTGCGACCGTCTTCGGATCCGTCTGCGGCCACAGCACCGTGACAAGCTTCATAGAAAGCGCCACAGGAGTCGAACACGGCGGCAGGACAGGGCTTACAGCGGTCTTCACAGGGATTTGCTTCATACTTGCAGCATTTCTTGCACCTCTCATAACTACGATTGCACAATGTTCTGCAGTGACGGCTCCCGCGCTGGTCGTGGTCGGGGCAATGATGATGAAAAATGTGAAGGATATTGACTGGGACGACTACAGCGAGGCAATTCCGTCTTTTCTCATTTTCGCGGGAATTCCTTTTACATACAGCATCGCGGATGGCCTCACCCTTGGATTCATTTCATACCCGCTGATAAAATTATTTTCAGGAAAAGCCCGCGAAACTGGTTGGCTAAATTACATTCTTGCACTATTGTTGGTACTGTACCTTTATTTTGTCAGGAGCCTTGTTTAAGATTATGAACTTTTTATTTTCCTTTGAAGAGATATTCTACAGGCCTGAGGTCATGACCGCAGTCTGGGTCTGCATCTTCCTTTCCGACTGGCTGATGAACTACAGTGGTGCCAGGCTCTACTACAAGTATGTGAAAAACTTCCTTTCCTACGAGGAGGGAGACAATCTGAGGCCGATCTCAATCGAGGAACTTTCACATCCTCTCCGACTTTCAGGGAGATTCGCATCCGAGCTTCTCATGAGCACGATCGGAATATGGTTCCTTCTGTACACCTGCCAGCTCTACTCAAGCAGCGCTTTCTACGAGATTGTCTGTGGATTTTTCATCCTTCTCGAAGCCTGTGTGCATTTCAGACATATAGGGAATGTGGCTCTATTCACTTCATTCCGCAAAAACAGCGGGATAAAAGGCTCAATCTCATTCCCCCACTTCATGGCGCACAAGACAGCCGCAGTTGACTATGCCATCTTCTCTGTGGCATTTCTGCTGTTGTTCCTCATAAACAGAGTCAATTTCTCGCTTGGCGGCTCTCTCTCCTGCTTGTTGGTCGCAATATACAATGCGATCCTCGCAATCGTCAGCAGGGTGGAAATGATGCATCACTCTCGCGAATCCGCCGCCACAATCCCAGCCACCAACAATTGCAAGTCTGTCCTATAAGTACGACCCGAGGGGGCAGCCAGAGATCGTACCCTCTATCGTTCTGGACACTTTACGCCGGGAGATTGCCATTTTATTTCTTTAGATATTTCTCCAATGCATCACGGACGCATGTTCCGGTGTCCTTAAGTTCCGCCTTTTGCGACTTGGCAATTTTTCTCAGTATTTTAAATCTGAATCCGCATCCTGATGCAGCATAACTGCTTAATGCAACGATATATACGTTGTTATCATCCAGTTTTCCGGAATCCAAAAGATCCGAGGAGTTTTCCCCTTCCGTTTTTTTGGATTCCGGAACCTCCTTGGCGGTCTTTTCGCCCGGGGGATCCGGCAAATTAGGATTCCACTTGAACAGCAGTTTCTCTGAATTCGTCTTATGTTTCTTTTGTTCCTGCATAATTTTGCGAATTTCGCGGCCAGTCACCTTCATAATGCAAACAGTGTCCTCGTATGGAGCAAGATCAAAGAGGTCTTGACCTGTAATGACTTGGTCGAGGCTTTTTTCGGGGCTCATGGCAGATGTCAGGACTGCGTCGGTGGCTGGAAATTCCGTCGCGAGCGCCTTGCAAAACAGGACGTTCAATGGTGATGCGGGATTTTCAAGATCAGAATTTATTGGCTGTTTCAGTGTCCCGATTTTTTTCTTGGAGTATGCTTTTTCCATCTTTATCCATTCCGAGACACCCGCGAGGCATTTTGCATCCGGCTTTGTGTCCTTTTCCGGGAAAACGAGATTGGAAGTTATTTTTCCGACTTTTCTCTCTTTTTCGTTGAAGATGACAGTGATTTCCGCGAAACATTGGGCGTGTTCGCCCGACTGGACAAACCAGGATGAACTACCTATTTTTTCTCCAGGATTTTCGACGTGGGTATGTCCGCCCAGCACAAGATCAATCTGGGGATATGTTCTGGCAATGCTTGCCGGATCAAGATTGTCATTGTCTTTCCTAAAAGAGAGTCCGTTATGAATGGCGAGGATGAAGATGTCCGGCTTCATGGCTGTTATTTCACCTGCAGCTTTCTCGAACAATTCGGCTGGCGACGGATTGGAATCCATATATGAGTATGTGATTCCCACGACGGCGATTTTAAGTCCGTTCCTGGTATATATTTTACCGGGGACGGTCTTACCTGTGGAGAGATTGAGAGATATGATGTCGCCCTTGAAGTCCTTTGCGAGCTCTACAAATCTTTTGAACCCGAAATCTGTTTCGTGGTTTCCGGGGATCCATGCATCATATCCCAGAGAGTTGAGCATTATGATTCCCGCCATTCCACCTGAAAGTGTAGCGGATATCGAGCCCTGTATTGTATCACCACAGTCAATCAGGAGACACGAATCCTTACCTCCGGCATCCTCGATTTTTTTTCGGACAGTGGTGGCAAGTGCAAGCCAGCCCGGACTTTCGGCATCGGGAAGCAGGTGCGAGTGTATGTCGGTAGTCTGAATGATGGTTACCTGTCTCATTTTGCTGCCGACATCGCCGGCAAATCCGTACAAGGAGATGACAAGTGATAATATAATAAAAATTTGCTTAATCATTGGTATTGCCTTTGTTGAAATCCGTCTTGAAAATTATCTGAAATTACTTGAAAACATGGCACAATATTATATATTAGCAATTGTATTGAAAAATAACAATATAGAAAATTGCATTTTCCCGAGGAGTTCGAATGAAACAAAAACTACTTTTAGTGGCAGCATTGTTCTTTGGTGTCCTAGCATTCATCTTGACCTACTATCAGCTTAAATACGAGAAGGATAAAATAAGGGGGCAGGCCCAGAATTTCTATTTCATAAAGGTGAAGAAAGACATGATTGAGGGCGAGCCCATATCGAAGGCCGACATCGAAAGTTTCAGTGCACTGAGACAGGTTTCGGCCAGGAAGCTGGAGATCGAATGGAAGGAGGCCGACAGCATAGCAGGGCGGAAACTTTCCCGTTCAGTTAAAAGAGGAGACCTTCTCACGGTATACGACATCAAGGAGGAGGGTAAAACCGGGCGCGAAGGGCTGGCGGGAATCATCCCAATGGGATTCAGGGCGATTTCCATCTCCGTGGACTCCACTAGTTCTGTGACGGGGCTCGTGAAACCTAATCATCACGTTGACATCATCGGCACCTTCAGCTTCCCACAGATGAAGGGCGACAAGAACCTTGACACATTGACTCTGACACTCCTGCAGAATGTCGTCATACTCGCCACAGGGACTGAAATGGCGGCATCGAAAGGTGGAGAAGAACGTGCAAAGAAAAATTATGGGACTGTCACCTTGGAGCTCACTCCCGAGGAAACAGAAATGATAATTTTTGCAAGCCAGAAAGGAAGGCTCACACTTAGTCTGCGCAACTTCGAGGAGACGAAAATCGAAAAAGATCTTCAAAGTGTGAACTTCAAGTTCCTTGAGGAAAACATCCGCAAATGGAATGACGATAGGGAAAAAATGATGAAAGAGGGAAGAAACACGAGGAGATAGAATACGATGTTCACTGCGCTCATTAAATTTCCGGACGGAAGGGAGACAAAGATAAAGCTCGTCCCAGGCTCCTACCGCATAGGAAGCAGCCCGGCATCGCACATACAGATTGAAAGGCCGGATGTTTCAGGACGCCACGCGCTTCTTTCCGTCTCCGAGAGCGGGATTGAGATCTCGGACATGGGAAGCTCGAACGGGACGTTCGTGGACGAAGTCAGGATAACTTCGAATCCTGTAAAGATAGACATGGGCTCCCATGTGAGTCTCGGGACAGTCCAGTTTATAATCACGGAGAAAATCCAGTTGAAGGCAGATGTGCCCACCGACATAGGGAACAAATTCCTTTCGGATCCCGCGATACGCAAATCAATCTCCTCCCAGCTTTCCATGGATAACAAGCTCCCTGTGGACAAGGACAAGGGAAGGAAAACAGAGATTCCCGTGCTTGTTATTTCAGGAATTCCTGCCGAATCGAGGCCGATTGTGCAGGAGATAAAGAAACGGGCACATGCCGAACTCATCAAGAGACTCAATTTGAAGAGGATGGTGCTTTCCGGGACTTCGGAGAAAGAGCTTGCGGAAAAGGCGAAGACGACAATTCATGAGATACTTTCAGACCTCTCCATTCCCCTACCGCCCAAAGTCACCCTCGACATAATCGAACGGGAGCTTGTCCACGAGGCGATAGGCCTGGGGCCCCTGGAGGATCTCATTGACCTCGAGGAGATCACTGAAATCATGGTGAACGGCCCCAACCAGGTTTTCGTGGAGCGGTCTGGTATTCTATATATGACCGACACCGCCTTTGCCGACGACAACCAGGTGATGGCTGCGATAGAAAGGATTGTTTCGCCCCTGGGAAGAAGAATAGATGAAAGTTCCCCCATGGTTGATGCCAGACTGCCGGACGGATCCCGTGTCAACGCCATTATTCCGCCTCTCTCGCTTATCGGTCCGACGATCACAATAAGGAAATTCTCAAAGATCCCATACACCGTGGACAATCTTGTCTCCTTCGGTTCCATGAGCAGGGACATGGCAAAGTTTCTTGACATCTGCGTAAAATCAAGGAAGAACATCATAGTCTCAGGAGGAACCGGATCCGGAAAAACAACACTGCTGAACGTGCTGAGTTCCTTCCTCCCATCCAGCGAAAGAATCATCACGATCGAGGACGCGGCCGAGCTCCAGCTCAAGCAGGAACACGTCGTCCGACTCGAAGCGCGTCCCCCGAACATTGAAGGAAAAGGGCAGATAGCGATAAGGGATCTTGTCAGAAATTCTCTCCGAATGAGACCGGACCGGATAGTTGTGGGAGAATGTCGTGGAGGAGAGGCTCTCGACATGCTACAGGCGATGAACACCGGCCACGACGGATCTCTTACCACGATCCATGCCAACTCCCCCAGGGATGCGCTTGCAAGGCTCGAAACATTGGTCCTTATGGCTGGATTCGACCTCCCGCTCAGGGCGATAAGGGAGCAGGTGGCCTCCGCCATAACAATAATCGTCCAGGTAGACAGGAACAAGGACGGTTCGAGAAAGGTCACAAATGTCAGCGAGATCACGAAGATGGAAGGCGATGTCATAACCATGCAGGATATTTTCCTCTTCAAGTATGAGGGATGGAGCACGGACGGCAAGATCCTGGGAAAACACGTCGCATGTGGAAACATCCCCACATTCATGGAGGATATTAAAAGGGCGAAACTCGATCTCGACATATCGGTATTCCGCGACGGAAGAGGAGATTACAGGGGGTGAATCAAATGGACACTGGGATATTGATGGCAAGCAGCTGTGCCGCGGCATCCGTGGTATTCTCCACACTGGTCATAGTGGACTTCTTCTCGTATGTCTCATCCCGGTACAAGGACAAATATCTCGAACAGACAGCAGTTGAGCTAGATGATGTGCTTCTGCAGGTTCCGCCCTCAAGGATATTTGATCTCACAATCGCGTTATGCGCGCTTTCAGCTTTTGCCGCAATTCTTTTCTTCGGAATAACCTCGCGGAATTTCTCCTGGGCCAAAGCCTTTTTCATAGGTTTCATTGCAATGTCCGCGACATTTCCGGTGCCCAGGATCTATCTCAGATTTCTCAAGAAACGAAGACTCGAAAAATTCAACGAACAGCTCGAAGACGCACTCTCATCAATGAGCAGCGCGCTGAAGGCGGGATTCAGCATCAACCAGTCCTTCGATGTGATCGCGGAGCAGAACTTAAAACCTATTTCAGTTGAATTCAGACTGCTTCTGCATGAGATAAGACTCGGGATTCCGTTGGAAAAAGCGCTCGACAACATGACAACAAGGCTTCAGAGCGACGATTTCGAGCTTGTCGCCACTGCGATATTGACAGCCAGGCAGACCGGTGGCGAGCTGACGGTGATTTTTGAACGGCTGTCCGGACTCATTAGGGAGCGTCTCAGAATACAGGGGAGACTCAACACGCTGACAGCGCAGGGGAGGATGCAGGCGATCATCGTCGGGGCAATGCCTTTTCTCCTGATGTTCGCACTTAACTATGTCGCACCGGAGATGATGAGCAACTTCTTCAATTCCATCAAGGGGATAGCTCTCATCGCCGCCGCCGTAATCCTTGACGTAATAGGATTTCTTGTAATAAGAAAAATTCTCACAATAGACATATAAAGGAGATTCAATGGATTTTGCATTCAACACTGCAACTTCGCTGGCTGTCGGAATATCCATCGCCTGCATTTCATATTTCGTCTTCACATTCATGCAGGACATCCAAGTGGAAAAGGCTCAAAACACAAAACAGCTTCCGATTATGTTCAAACTCCTTCTTCCTCTCTCCGGAAACGTGATACCGTTTGTGAGATCAAATATGTTTTTCGAAAAACCTCGCAAAGATGCGCAGTCACAGATCCTCGCTGCCGGATTCGACCAGGTGCTTGACGAAGACCGTTTTCTCGCAGTCAACATAATGATGGTCATAGCGGGGATCATCGCCTTCATACTGTCCACCGCAGGAGGAAATCCCATTACCGGGATCTTACTGTTCGGCCTCTTCTTCATCTATCCCAAAGCCTGGCTCAAGGGTGCAGTCAAAAGAAGGCACCTGGAAATTCAGAAGGCACTGCCCAATGTTCTCGACCTGCTGACCCTCTCCGTTGAGGCAGGAAAAGACTTCCTGACCTCGCTCAGGGACATAATCGCCAGAAGGAAGCAGGACGCGTTAGGGGAGGAGCTTGAGAGGACATTCCACGAGATCCAGCTTGGAAAACAGAGAAGGACGGCGCTCAAGGAACTTGCCATCAGAGTACAGCAGCCCGATCTCACAATGGTCGTGAGCTCGATAGTTCAGGCCGATGAACTCGGAGTCAGCATAGGACATATTCTAAAAATACAGGGAGATCAGCTGAGGATGAAAAGATTCAACAGGGCGGAAAAACTCGCCAACGAGGCGCCAGTGAAAATTCTTTTTCCCCTTGCTCTCTTCATCATGCCGGCAGTCATGATAATCCTCCTTGGTCCAGTTTTACTGAAAGGCCTTGATATTTTTACAAAATGATCTGGAATATTTCAAAAAAGAATATAATTTCCAAGATGCCTGTTGTCGCAGTCGGATTCTGCGGCAGAGGAAGAGGTATGATTGCACGGGAGTTTCGCGATTTCGACGCGATGGTCTTCCATCACTGCGGGGCAGTCCATACCATGTTTATGTCTCTCAATCTGGACATCCTTTTCATCGATTGCGAGAACCGGATATGCGGGATAAGCGAAAAAACAGCCCCGTGGAAATTTCTTATAAGAAAACCTGGAGCGATCACGGTAATAGAAATGCCTGAGGGCACGATCGAAAAGACAGATTCCAGGGTCGGAGATTTTGTGGATCTCAATGCGGAACTTGAGGATAAAAAAATATTGTTCAAAGGCAACTTGGACGTGGTTGTTCCAGCAGTAACAGCCATATCGTTTAAAAGCGGAAATTAATGAAACTTTTCTACATAGACGGGAAGAAGGCGGGAGAAGCGTATAATCTGACTCCGCCGGGGATAAGCATCGGCAGAGAAATAGATAACGACTTGATCCTGGACTGCGATGGATGCTCGCGCTACCACTCGAAACTGGAGTGGTCCGACGATGTATGGAAATTAAAAGACCTAGGAAGCACTAACGGTACAAAATTGAACGGGGAAAAGATTTCCAGCACACAAACGCTCAAGGAGGGTGACAAGATAAAGATAGGGACTCAGTCGCTCCTTTTTGCAGAGAGCATGCCGAAGGAGATCCCCCAGAAATCTCCCGAAAAAACCTCAACTCTTGAAATAAAAGAGGATCACAAATCACACAGTAACCCCACTCTCTCCGAGATAAAACAGGAAAGCATCGGCAAACCGGAGGAAAGATCCTCTTTTTCAGACTTTTTCGGAAAGAGATCCGAAGATGGATCCTTCTCCCCTCTTGACGCCAAGATCAACATCTTCGGAAAGAAGGAGAAAAGTGCGGCCTCACCGGCAACAGCTGACGGGCAGAAGAAGAAATCTCCTATCGTTTTCTATGCCATCGTAATCCTTTCGGCAATAATACTTCTCTCTATGTTCGTTCTTATTGAAAAACTATATAACGACAATTCCCAGAAAGAGACAAATCCGCAGACGCAAAAGAACAAAGGCATCCCCCTCATGGTCATGTATGAAAAACAAATAACAACACCGGACAACATATTCAGATATGAACTCAAAATCAGCGGGGACAAGATCTCTGTGACAAGGGACGATCTGAAATGCCACGTCAAATTCAGACGGGAAAAGCAGTCTTCCCAGGAACAGATCCGCGAACTCGAAGAGGGGATCAAAAACACCGATTTCATGAACCTGCAACAGCCCCAGTTCGGAATTAGCGCGGACAGCACCGATGAAAGCAAAAAACTTACCATAGCATTCGGCAGAGAGGTCAATTCTGTCACCATAAAAAACACCTTCGAACCAACCTCTTTCAAGGAAGTCGTTACACAGCTCGAGGACTTTTCCAAGGTGGTGCTTAACATTCCTTCCATACAACTCACGGCCGAAGAGATGACAGAGGAGGCACAGATCGCGTTCGACAAGGCGGAACAGCTTTTCGACAACTACCAGGCAAACGACAAGAATCTGACCGATGCGATAATAAGATACCAGATCGCCATTGACATGCTTGAAAACTTCGAACCTAAACCTGCGATGTATGACAAGGCCTTCGCGAAACAGCAGGAGGCCAGGAGTCTCAGACTTAGCGAACTTGATGCGCACAACAAGAACGCCAGGCGATATGAACTGATAAAAGACTTCGACAAGGCCAAGGAGGAATACAGGAGTATCATGAACATCCTCGAGGGTGAGGACAACAAGATGTACAAGGACGCAAGGGAAAGAATAATTCTGTTTGATAAATTAAAATCCGGTAGTAAAAAATGAAACTGCAAACCTTCTTATCAACCTGTATCCTGGGGATCGCCTTACTGGCGGGATGTTCAAAGCCAGAGAACCCCAATGCCGCCGAGGTATCCTTCGAAAGCTCGCCTGACAATGCAAAAGTTACAATCAACGGAGTCAAACTCGGCGCTACACCCCTCAAAAACAAGATCCCGTTCGGTTCTTTCGTCGTAATGTTTGAAAAGGAGAACTATGTTTCACAATTGAAAAAACTCGGCGTCTCCACCCCTTCACCTCAGAAAATCGAAGCTGAGCTGCCACCTGTCACCGCATCAGTGCTTTTCACATCAAATCCATCGGGAGCAATCATAACAAAAGACGGATCTCAGCTAGGCGAGACTCCCCACATACTCCACGAAAACAAGACAGGGAAGTATTCCGCCAGCATAAGCAAGCCGGGATATGTAACCGAAGAGGTGACCTGGGAAATTCTTGACGCCAGACCAATTGAGGTTAAGACCGATCTCAAAACGAATATAGGAACGCTCATGATAGAGAGCACACCGCCTGATGCGAATGTGAGCATCGGGGGAAAATATGTTGGAAAAACACCTTTCACATCAAACATGGAGCAGGGAGAACTCGAGGTCAAGATATATCTTGATGGTTATACCTCATTCGAGTCAACAGTCTCCGTCATCAAGGCGGAAACAAAAACAGTCACAGCCAACCTCGCAATCCTGCCAGGCTCCCTTAAGATAAGTTCCACCCCCACAGGAGCATCGGTCTTCCTGAACGGCGAACCATCCAGGCAGACGCCCACCGAAATCAAGGATCTCAAGGCGGGAACTTACACCGTGAAGCTGGAAAAGGAAGGGTACGACTCAGAAGAACACGAAGTCAAAGTCCCACCAGGAAAGCAGACGGAAATCACTTACACATTGTCAACAAACATGGGAGGAATAGATCTCCTGGTGAATCCGCCCGGAGTGACAATATACCTCGACGGTAAAAAAGTCGGTGTGACGGAACCCGAATCCGCCGAAGTAAAATACATGTCGAAAGTGTTCGAAATCAGAGGGCTCAAGTCGGGGGAACACTCCATCGTTGCAAGGCACAGCAGAGCTGTCCCGAACGAGAAAAAAATCACAGTCACTGTGGAAAAAGGCCAGATAGCAAGACCCAAACAGGAGACATTGTGGGTTGCGGACACATATCTTAAACTGAAATCAGGAAGGGAAATGAAAGGACGCATCAAACAGGATAATGAAAAAGAGATCCTCTTCGAGCCTACTCCCGGCGTAACCATCAGGTACTCCAAGGACGAAATAAAAACACAGAAACCCATATCTGAATAAGTCGCTTCCATATATAGTTCATCCCAAAAACAGGAATAGCAAAATGGACATTGACGATGGTAAAAAAATCATAGAGAAAGTACAGGGAGCACGTGACAGGATCTCGGAAGAGCTCAAAAAGTCCATTGTTGGACAGAACGCTGTAATAAGACAAATTATAGTATCGCTCCTCTCCAACGGGCACATACTACTTACCGGCGTACCAGGACTTGGGAAGACGCTGCTCGTGAAAAGCATCGCCAAAATATTTTCCCTGGAGTTCAAGAGAATACAATTTACGCCGGATCTGATGCCTGCGGACATCCTGGGGACCGAGGTACTGGAAGAGGACGTTCACACCGGCAAAAGGGATTTCAGATTCATAGAAGGCCCAGTCTTCACAAATATTCTGCTGGCGGATGAAATCAACAGGACTCCCCCGAAAACACAGTCCGCCCTGCTCGAGGCAATGGAGGAAAGGCACGTCACAGCGGGTGGGAAAACCCGCAACCTCGACCATCCCTTCTTCGTTCTCGCGACACAGAACCCCATCGAACTGGAAGGTACATACCCACTCCCAGAGGCACAGCTCGACAGATTTCTCCTGAATGTCATTCTCGACTACCTGCCTACGGAACAGGAGGAGAAAATGGTTGCCGAAACCACATCCCCGCTCAGAGGTGCCCCCTCCCCCATATTCAAGAAAGACGAAATCATTGAAATGCAGAGACTTGTAAGGGAAGTTGCAGTTTCTCAAAATGTCATATCATATGCAGTAAGACTTGTTTCCGCAAGCAGGCCGAAAAATGCGAACGCACCAACAATTGTACGCGAAAAAGTCAAATGGGGCGCAGGGTCAAGAGCATCCCAGGCGCTAATTCTCGCAGGAAAAGCTTCCGCAATCCTCGACGGAAGATACAATGTCGCCTGCGAGGATGTCCGTTCTCTCGCTCTCCCCGCGCTCAGACATCGCATCCTGACAAACTTCCACGCCGATGCCGAAGGAATAAACTCGGAGGACATCATCAATGAACTCCTCAAGACGGTCAAGGAATAACAGCGAATTATCCTGTAAATCCTCTGTTATAATGCAAAAAAGTTTCAAGTGAGTTCAAATGAGCCAGAAAACATATGCGGTAATCGGAGATCCTGTCGCACACTCGCTTTCCCCGCAGATGCACAACAGCGCTTTCATTGCGCTAGGCATCAACGCCAAATATATTGCCATTCGCGTTGAATCTAAAGGGCTTGCGAATTTTGCGGAAACAGCAAAAAGAGATCTCGCCGGATTCAATATCACCGTTCCACACAAATCCGGCATAATAGAGTTCCTCGACGTAATATCGGAACAGGCTAAACTCTGCGGAAGCGTCAACACAGTAAAGACTGCTGAGGATGGTACGCTTTCAGGAGACTCTACGGATGGTTACGGCCTCGAAACTGCGATTCTCGAATCCTCTGGTGTTAAAGCACTTAGGAACTCATTCATGATGATAGGTGCCGGAGGGAGTTCCAGAGCAATCTCTTTCCATCTGCTTTCAAATGGCCTCGCGAAACTGCATATCGCAAACAGATCCCTTGAAAGAGTCCTAGCTCTTGCACACGACCTTAAAAAAACTTTCGGAGAAAATAAAGTTGAAGTATGCACTCTTGACGAGAAGAATAAAATGGCCCGATTCATAGGAAATTCTTCCGTCATAATACAGACAAGCAGTCTCGGGCTCAACGACGGAGACCCGAGCCCACTCCCCTGCGAATACTTCCTCCCAGATAAATTCTATTATGACACCATCTACAAAAGAACCGCATTCCTGAAAAACGCAGAAGAAAAAGGCTGTGCCTCCGCAGGCGGACTCTCCATGCTGCTGCATCAGGGGGCAAAGTCATTCGAGATTTGGACCGGGCTGAAAGCCCCAGTCGAGGTTATGCGCAAGGCACTTCTCTGACGGAAGTCCCTTCCGTCCTAATCAATACTTCCGGCGCCGGAGAACGCCCTCGACTGCAAAAACCCGTGCCAGACCATTTGATTTTTCTCAAGCCGCTTGCACTGTTCCACCGAAGGAGGACGATAGACAATTCTAAACATGTTCTGCCATTGATTTTCAATGAGGCCTATCTCCATCTTCCCCTTTTCCGTCTCGACAAACCATCTAGGCTCTGAGAAATCAATTTCGCAGTCGAATTTGCCGCCCGGCTCAAGGACAATCACATCCTCGTCTGTGGGAATAATGGCAGAATCGAACTTGACCGCCGGAGAAAACTTTTGTTGCGCCCACAAGACTGGCTCGAAGCTGAAAGACTTGGAATCCGGAAGATTGATTATTCCGATCGCCTTGTCAGAATTGTTCTGTAGAGTAAGTTTTATCTTGATGCTCTTCCGTGCGTTCTTATCGTCTTTTGGCTGATTATCCTGATTGTTGTTTGTCCAGTTTCTTCTCGGTGGAGATTCGACAATTGTTATGCCTATCCCGAGAGGGCTCCATCTGAATCCTTTTACTACAGCAGTTCCTGACGGGCTCAGGGCAATTTCCATTTCCATAGGTATCTGTATTGAATTTCTATTGCCAGCTTTCTCCTCGATTTCCTTTCCCCTGCCCTCCTGGACAAAATAGCTTTCAATGCCATATTTCACATAAAGCACCCCCGAGCTGGAGCCTCTCCAGTAATCTGTCCGCCCTCTTATGAATATTCCTGATTCCGGCTTTTTCGAAGTACAATAGTCCAGCTTCATTATGCCATTACCGCCATCTTTCAGGACAGAATAGATGATCTCCCCTTTTTTTCCATTGTAGCCATAACTGTCGTAGTCTGGAGACTTGGTAAAGGAAACATCTTTTAAACAATCTTTTGGAATGGAAGAGATCTCATAGTTGAGCCTGACAAACTGTCCGCGAAATGGATCGTTGGGATCTATCGGAGCAGTCCGCAAATATACAGTCTTGCCAGTTAGAACAATATATTCCCTTTGCGCGGCCATATAAAAAAGCACCGCGAACTGAAAAAAAAATGCTGCTGCTATTGCTATTTTTCTCATATTGTTTCCTAAACTGCAATGCGTCAAGTCATTGTTGGTGGAGGGTCACGCTCCGTCGTGGCCGTGTATGGCGGACGCAATGGAGTGCGTCCCTCCATTAATCACAATCGCCAACAAAGTCTGATACATTGTCAAGTTTTTTGTTCCTTCTTTTTCCTGTTCACATAGAATATGCCAGTCCCGAATATCAATGCGCCCACCACGAGGAAAACAATCGCCCTCGGCAGAAGGCTGTCAAAAAGATCAGCGTATCTGGTAAATGCGAGGATAGTTATGAGGATAGTCCCGGAAGCCACTAGCCATCCATCCAGATTTCTGCATCCAAATGAGATCATGGCGATTGCCTGTGCAAGAAAAATCAAATTGAAAATTCCTGCGCCGAGCCATCCGTTCATATCGCACAGCCAGCCCCTGTTTAGAAGCAGGACAAGAAGTGTCAAAAAGACACAGAAATGGTCCATCCTGAATGTTCTTCCATAGTTTTCCCTGAATTTCTTCAGAGGGAGCAGAACCGCAATCCACAGGCCTATCGCAACAATCGCCGGAATCGTGAAATAAAGCGACGGAACTATGTTATTGAAATAAAATGCCCCAATAATCTCACGCATAATATTGGGGAAGGTAAGAACATATAGTGATATCCAGTATATTATGTTTCCGTAAAATCTAAAAACTGTGGGGCTCCCCTTGAAAAAATCCTTTTCCATGGCAAGAATCGCAGACGAAATCAGGACAGATGAGAGGAAAACCAGCACGGGAG
>CAIQLG010000218.1 GCA_903872565.1 uncultured Lentisphaerota bacterium
AATGCACCGTTGATGGAGCGCATGCGACAGACCTGGGATTCTACCGGATGGCGCATACAACAGGACCGATTATCGACAGCATCCTCTCGAAATGGTGGTTTTGAAATCAGAAATGTCCTCTTTGTCTTCGTGTGCCGATTTCGGTGATCCTGAGAGAAAAGTGGATCGCTGTTTGATCGCATGGATGCCGAGCTTCAAAGCTCTGCGGTGGAACAACCAATCTGACCGCTTGAAAAAAAAATCCTTTCCCCCGCTTGACATTTATACGAATATAATTATTTTATAGATATATAATATTATGGGAGACAGAGACAAGATGAAAAGCAAGATGCCATCAAGGATACAGCAGCTGAAAAAACAAGTGATGGAACGGAAAGGCTCATTCATAAAGAACATCAATCCTTTTGTCCAGGATGTCGCCTTATGGAAGTCATACAGGAATGGAATGTCAAGGGTCCAGCACAGGGCCGCTTACCTTAAGACTCTTGTTGAACTTTCGCGGGTTGAAATATATCCGGGCTGGCGACTCGCAGGGGAACACCTTCCAACTGCATCGCAGTCGTTCGGGTTCCTCCGGAAACTCAAGGCAACCGAGAAAAAGAAACTGTCAGAATTCAAACTTTCCAAGGATGAAATAAATCAGGTCAAGTCTGCCACCGAGCAATGGACCTCGTTCCAGATGAGGAGGGAATACTGCGAGACAGGCGAAGTTTCTTCTGCGACTTCCACTGGCAGGGGATCGTGGGGAATAACGGAGCTTACTGTCTTCTGGGGCGGGGGATGGGTGGAAAACCATTCGATCCGCGACTACGCAAAAGTCCTGCGCATCGGGTTTGGAGGAATCAAATCAGAAGTCGAGGCCGAACTCGGAAAATGCGGTATATCAGATCCTGGATTTCCGCAGAAGGAGAATTTTCTGAAGGCGGCAATCTCGATCTGCGATGCCGGGATACTGCTCGGGAAAAAGTATTCCGACCTCGCCACTGGAATGGCGAAAAAGGAAAAATGCGAAGTTCGCAAAAGAGAACTTCTGAAAATGGCGGAGACATGTGCAAAGGTTCCTGAAAGGGGAGCAGAAAACCTGTCCGAAGCTGTCCAGTCCCTCTTCTTTGCACACATTCTAACATGCGGCGAGGACGGCATCAATGCAAATTCAATCGGACGTCTCGACCAGATCCTTTATCCCTATTATAAGAAGGATGTGGATAAGGGACTTCTTTCCAGAAATGATGCCTTGGAAATCATGGAGGAGCTTGGCTGCAAGCTCTATTTGGACTATGATGTCCAGGCCATCGTCCTCGGAGGTCTCGACAAAAAGGGCGTCCATGCTGCAAATGAACTGACCCATATCATCCTTGACGCCACGGAAAATCTCGATTTCGTCCGTGACATATCTGTTCGCCTCGATCCAAAATCCCCGGAGTCGCTTATCGAACATTGCTCAAGTCTGATCATCAAGGGTGGAGGAATTCCCTTTATCTTCAATGACGACTGTTTTGTCAAGGCGCTTTCCGACCGCGGCATATCTCTGGAGGACGCCCGTGATTATGCTCCGATCGGCTGCATTGAGCTGACAATTCCGGGAAAGGCGAATCCACATGCCGTCAGCGGCTGGATCAATTCGACGAAATGTCTCGAGCTCGCCTTATTTGGTGGCAAAGATCCTTCTTCCGGAATTCAGGTGGGTACAAAAACTCCAATCCTGTCGGAGATGGGCTCATATGAGGAGGTCTGGAAGGCATACAAAAGGCAGATGGAGTTCTTCTCTGAAAAGATGGTTTACTTCTGCAACCGTGGCGAACTTGAACAGCGCGAGCTTGGTCCGCTTCCATGCTGGTCGGTCCTTACAGACGACTGTATAAGACGAGGCAGGGACATTACAAACGGTGGAGCAGTCTACAATTATCATTCCATTTGTTTCCTGGGGACTGCTAATACCGCAGATTCCCTGTGCGCGGTCAAAAAAGTTGTCTTTGAAGACAAGAAGATAAAACCGGCTGCCTTGCTTGAATCGCTCAAGAAAAATTTCGAAGGTTCTGAAACGCTGCGGCAGCTTCTCCTGAAGGGCGCACCGAAATACGGGAATGACTGCCCTGAAGTCGATGAGATAGCAAAGGAAGTCGACGGGCATTTCATAAAGATGATGGATACGTTCAAGACTCCGCTCGGGGGGCGTTATTTCGTGCATCTCTTCTCCTTCCTCTGCAATATCGGTTTCGGAAAGACAACAGGGGCGACGCCTGACGGCAGGTTTTCCGGTGAGCCTCTTGCCTATTCCCTTTCCGCACAGCAGGGCCGAGATGAAAAGGGCGTGACCGCAATGTTGAAATCCCTTTCAAAGCTTCCCCATGACATGGCCGCGGGCGCATCCGCGGCGATTGTCGAAGTCTCCCCCAAGATGTTTGAGGGAAGTGACGGAGTGAAGAGAATGGCCGACATGATCAGGACCCTCCTTTCCCTGCGCATCGGACAGATCCAGTTCAATGTCGTAACGGTCGAACGTCTCAAGCTTGCACAGAAGGAACCCGACAAGTACGGCAGCATTTCAGTGAGGGTTGCAGGCTTCTCGCAGATGTTCAAGCTTATAGACAGGGATCTCCAGGATCATATCATAGCAAGAACAAAACATGAAAGATGAAGGTAGACGCATGAAGAAGATTAAGACGATGTATTCGGTTCCAGCGGTTGACAGGATGCTCGACATCGTTGAGTTCCTTTCGTCAAACAGGGATCCTTCCGGAATAACCGAGCTCTCGAAGGCGCTGAAAATAAATACCAACTCCATTTTCAGAATAATGAAAAGACTTGTCGAGCGAGGTTATGTCGAAGTCGATCCCGGTTCGGGGAAATACCAGCTCAGCACAAAATTTTTCACAATAGGGATGAGTCTCTATACAAGATTTGAGCTCAGGAAAAGTGCGCGGAAACATCTCGAATGGCTTAGCAGCAAAACAGGAGAGACGACCCAGATCCATATTCCAGACAAGGGGCAGATGCTGGTTCTGGATACCGTCGTTCCACATGCAAGCTATTTCCTCCAGGTCATTCCGGGATCGCGCGTCTATTATCATTGCAATGCATTCGGCAAGGCGGTTCTGGCTTTCATGGATGAGAAAAATGTGAGAAAAATTCTTCCGAAAAAATTGCCTTCGCTCACCAAGAACACGATAACCGACATCAATGTGTTCATATCGCAGCTGGCAAATGTCAGGAAAACCGGGATTGCATTTGATGCCGAGGAATATAATTACGGTGTTTTCTGCATTGGCGCCCCTGTCTTTGACATTGAGGGAAAGGCAGTTGCAGGGCTCGGGATAACTGGGCTTACGGGCAGATATCACAGTTCTGACAGCAAGAAGATTATAAGGGCGGTTCTTGAGACTGCGCGCAAGGTCTCGTCCGAAACAGGCTATGATGGAGATTATTTCGCGAAGTTGCTTTCAAATTATAATTCCCATACAAATTATTCAAAGGAGAAGAATAAAGTCTCATGAGTATTTCAAAAATAATGCCCGACATATCCGAGAGACTCTCTCTCCTCCGCGAAAGATGCCTAGACAGGAAGGCCACCTTCGGCAATTTTCCGAACTGGAGAGCCGTAGTAGACGCTGAAGTCCTCAAAAATACAGAGACGACGAAATCATGGCAGCTCAGGATGGGGATGAGGACTAAGACGAGGCTGCAGAATATCAAGTTTGAAACCGATGAGCTTGAACTTCTTGCCGGGAGAGTCTCGTATGAAGACTACAATTATTCAAAATCTGAAATATCCGAATCCGAGAAATATCTTTCAAGCTACAAATGGCCCGGCGGCCAGACCGGACACTGTGCAATGGACATGTCAAAAATCTTCAAGGTCGGAATAAAAGGGATTCTTTCAGAACTGCGCAAAAGACTTAAATCCTCTTCCGGTGAGACAAGAAATACTTATCAGTCTTTCATCTATGCGGTTGAAGGTTTGTCCGACATGATCGCAAATGCGAAACTCGCAGCTGAAAAGGCAATGGCAAAAGCTCCGGAATGGCGCAAGAAAGAACTCCTGGAAATTGTCGAATCCTGCGAGCGTGTCCGATCGGAACCGCCGAAGACCTATCGTGACGCAATCCAGCTGACCTGGTTTGTCGACATGGGGATCTCCTATTCGGACGATGCGCGCCTCGTCGTGCCTGGCCATTTCGACAGGGAACTCATAGGTTTTTATAATGCCGACGTCAAGAAAGGCATTCTTTCAAAGGAGAAAGCCTTGAACCTCATAGAATGCCTTTACATATTGATCAACAATTTTGTTGCCGACGGACTAGCAGTTTCCGTGATGGTTGGCGGGACAGATGCCAGGGGCAGGGATCTGACAAACGATCTTTCATATCTTTCACTGGAAGCTCTCAGGAGGACAAAGCTCGTATATCCGACAGTGGGGATCTGCTGGCATGAAGAGACTCCGGAACCGCTCAGCAAGCTTGCCTGCGAACTTATTTCAAAAGGATATTCGACTCCTGCATTCTTCGGCGACAAGATCATCCAGAAAGGGCTCAGGTCATATGGGCTCAACCGGGAGCAGGCGTGCAACTATATAAATTCCGCCTGCGTCGAGATCACGCCGGTAGCCTGCAGCAACGTGTGGGTCGCCTCCCCTTATTTCAGCCTCTGCAGGATACTGCTTGATGAAATTGATGGACAGGTCACTGCATCAAAGCCATCGGAGGACTTTAGATCATTCCTTTCTTCGTATTACAAACGTCTCGGGAAAAAGATAAAGCTGGCAGTCGACGTGGAGAACAAAACCCGCGATGGAAGAAAGGCATACGGTAGGAAGCCGCTCCAGAGCGTATTTACAAAAAGCTGCATCGAGTCTGGACGCGACATCGATGATGGTGGAGCCGATGTTAACTGGATAGAATGTTCTTTCGTTGGAGTTGCAAATGTCGCAGATTCGCTGCATGTAATCAACAACGAGGTTTTCATAAACAAAAACTTGGATTTCAGCGGACTCAAGAAGATTCTGGATTCAGACTTCAAGGGACTTGAGAATGTCAGGCTCCGCTTTCTCGACACCTATGAAAAATACGGGAACAACTGCGGAAATGTCGATGGCATCGTACACAAGACGGCTGATTTCATAAAAAAAGAATGCGCTAAGCAAAGGGTGAATCCGGGGAAGACCCATTTTATTCCTGGTGCTTTCTGCTGGATCATGCATGAACGACTGGGAGCCGAGTGCGGTGCAACGCCGGACGGAAGGAGAAAGGGATTCCCCTTCGCCGATGGCGGCGGGCCTGCACAGGGACGGGAAAAGAACGGACCTACTTCCTCAATCCTTTCAGCGACTTCATGGGATCATTCGTTCCTTATCGGAGGGCTCGCATACAACATGAAGTTTTCCGGAGAGCTTTTTGAGTCACCTGAAGCTGTGAAAAGGCTTTATGCATTAATAGCCACCTTTCTCAAGAGAGGTGGATTTGAAACACAGATAAACGTGATAAGCCGCAAGACCCTTGAGGAGGCGAAAAAGAATCCTGAGCAATACAGGGATCTTGTGGTCAGGATCGGAGGATATACTGATTATTTCACGAGGCTTTCACCGGAAATGAAAGAAGAAATCATGCTGAGGACTGAATATAGGAAGTTCTAAGTCGGGCTTTGCCCGCAACCCAAACTCGAAATCCAAATGTCGAAATTCGAAACAAATTCAGATTCCCTGACTCGTGTAGCTTCAATAGTGCTGGAGAACTAGGAAAAGGGGTTGCCGCCGGGAAATCTGAATGGAAATTCCCCACAGGGGTGGAATTTTAAGACGTTATTATTTTCAGCGGATCAGGAACTCTGGAATTTGGAAATTGCATGCAAAAATGCCCGCATTATCCAGAAGACCATTTATGACAAGATAACATCAGAGGAAAATTCATGGCACAGATAACAGGAAAAGTTTTCGACATACAGAAGTTCTCGATCAATGATGGACCGGGAATCCGGACGACCGTATTCCTGAAGGGATGTCCACTCGACTGTCTGTGGTGCCACAATCCGGAATCAAAAGGGGCAGAACCAGAGATCTCGTTTACCTCGGAGAAATGTATATTGTGCGGATACTGTGCTGCGACATGTCCGGACAAATGCCACATCATCGACGGCAAAGTGCATTCCTATGACAGGGCGAAATGCCTGAGATGCGGGAAGTGCACGCTCGAATGCTATTCGAAGGCGCTCGAGGTTGTCGGAAAGGAAATGACTGTCAAGGAAGTGATGGCCGAGGTTCTAAAGGATGTGCCGTTCTATGAGACTTCTAACGGTGGTATGACAATTTCCGGCGGTGAGCCGATGGCGCAATTCCTGTTCACGAAGGCGCTCCTGGAAGACGCGAAGAAACACAAGCTCCACAATTGCCTTGAAACAAGCGGGTATGCCCCGATGGAAAGATACAGGGAAATCGTCAGGCTTGTCGATATCTTCCTTTTTGATTTCAAGGAGAGCGATCCGGCACGGCATATGAAATGTACAGGCGTGCCGCAGGAGAACATCGTGAAAAATCTGATTGAACTTGATTCGCTTGGGGCAAAAACTGTGCTGCGTTGTCCGATAATCCCAAAGATGAACGACAGGAAAAGCCATTTCAATGGAATTGCGAAACTCGCAAACAGGCTGTCAGGCATAATTGAGATAAATATTTTGCCATATCATCCGCTTGGCAAATCAAAGAGCTCCCGTATAGGAAAGGAATATCCGATGTTGTGCAAGGAATTCCCGGAAGACGATGAAGTCAGGACTTGGATCGAAACTGTACAGAGGGTAACGGAAGTCCCTGTTAAAAAAGGCTGATCCACACCTGATATGCTAAAGTTCTGAATGCGCAGACAAACCGCCAAATTCCCAACTTAACGGTTACATTTTTACCCCAGGATATTGCAAAAAAAAGATAAAGAGATAGGTTTTCCTTCATCGAAGAAAAGGACTTTTACCCGTATTTTAACCCGACATTACTTTAATTAAATCGTCATAACCCCTTGATGGATAGAACACAAACTACGGATTTTCATTTCAAATCACTGGCTACCTGATTTTTATACCAAGCAAATCCAATATTTTTTGTTGCTCCGCATCGGGTGTCGTTATTTTTGACGTTACGTCGATTCCTTTTATTTTGAGATTTCCTTTTCTGATGGACTAGAGCCTTTCAATTACTATCTGAAAAGACCAGCGCCGAGTTGCATTGCTTCTGTCGGATTCAAACATAGGTTCAAGGCATTCGGTCGCGTGCCACTG
>CAIQLG010000219.1 GCA_903872565.1 uncultured Lentisphaerota bacterium
ATTAGTTGATAAACAAAGAGTTATGATAATATTATGTGCGTTGGAAAACAAACGGAAAGGGAATCGTTTTGAAAAAATATAAGAAAATTCAGGTTTTGCGTTTGACAAAGGGGCTCATAGAAGGTGTGACCCTGATCCGCATTGATGAAGTTCCATACCCTGTCCTCGAAACGCTCAAGTGTTACACTCCCCGGGAGCACCTCCCTTTCCTTTTCTATATCCCTGGTGAAGTGAACGAGACATCGCTGCGTGTTCTGGAGAAAATTGTATCCTCCGTAGAAATCGCATACGACTGTCCCCCGATAGTCCTTTCCCAGAATTCGTTCAGGCACCTTCCCTGATCTGCTCTTGTCCGGGAGCAGATAAACGAGCGAAGGGTTGCAGAATATCCAGACATACCACTGCTCGAGCCTCACCTTCCATCCCGTCTCGTCGCCGTTGAGCACTTCCTGTTTTGACAGGACGTTGCCGATGGTCTCGTAGAGTGGGATGTTCCTGTCAGTCACCCTGTTTACTACACCCATTGTACCAGAAGGGGTGAGCGGTATTCCAAGGGTCTCCGTGCAGAAGGAACTCAGCTTCCGGTAGCTGAGCCCGGCCTGCCTGAGCATTGCGAGATGGGCGGCGAGGTTTCCGCCGATCTCCACGGCAGGTCCGGCGGCCTCCCCATGCCGCAGTTCCTTCCCGCATTTCGCGCATATGCCACGGCGATATTCGAGCAGTGTCACCTTGCGCGACACCGGCGGGATGTCCTCGATGTATTTCATGTCGGATTCTCCGCTCTCGATAATCTGTCCGCATCCGCATTCGCAGACGGATGGAGCCGGGATTTCTATTTTCTCGTCCCACTTGTCAGGGATGGCTCTGGTGTTTCCCCTGTGCCCCTTCGGGGCCCCCCTCGGACGCCGCAACTTTTCCGCAGGTCTGCCGGTCTGAGCTTTTTCCATAGCGGCATCTCCGGCCTCCTCCTTGAGGGCGGAATTGACGCCGAGCGCGTCCCTTAGCTCCAGCAGAAGCTTCCGGTTCCTGCTCCTGAGATCCTCGTTCTCCTCCCGCAATCTTTCCAACTCCTCCAGTTCGGAACAGCGCAGTTTCCCGACTATCCTGCGGATGTCCTTCAGCGCGGAGACAAGATTTGCGGTCTCCCGCCGGACAGTCTCCCTTACGGCCTCGCAGTCGGGAGCCTTCACATACGCGGCAAGTATCTTTTCCGAGGATGCCGCCAAAACTTCGGCGGCCGCCAGCCCGGCCTCCATCCTCGGAATGCCCTCAGTTTTTTTTCTTTCCCCTCGCCGCATCACGTTCCCGCTTCAGTGCAAGATTTCCTTTTTCATCGACCTCCCATTCCGCCATCTCCCCTTTCCGGAATCCCATCATCTGCGCGCACGCCGACGGAAAGTTCACGAACCACTGGTCGTAGCCGCTCTTCCGGCTAATAAGCTGGATTTTTGTCTTGAATCCCATTTGACTTACTCCTTTTTTAAATTATATTTATAGTTAATCAACTAGCTAATTTTGAAAAATCAAGAAGAGAAATAAAAAAATGAGAAAAAAAATGGGACACGGGGAAGACTTCTGCAGGCTCATGCGCCAGAAGGCGCTGGACTCGGCTGGAATTTTCAGGTTCGAGGGGGAAAGGAAGAATGCGCAGGAACTGCTCAGGCTCGCAGCCTCAAAAATCAAAATTTCCGTACTGAACTACTGCATCCTGCCGGGGGAAATCATTATTCTCGCAGATGCATCATGCGAAAAGGCCGCATCCCTTTCAAGGTCGCTTTTTGCGGCGACATCCAGAAATCACAACATGAGAAAACACCACCAGGGACCATGCTGGAAAGGACGCGCGCAAGTCTCTCTGATACAGAAAAAACAATGCCTCGCCGCCGCCTCGCTGGCTGTCTCCATGCTGCCGGTGGCAATGGAAATTGTCAGGCATCCCGCAGAATGGAAATGCTCGGGGTTGCACGAACTGACGGGCATGAAAGACAGATACAGGATCATAGACAGGGAGAAAGCCTGCGTTCTTTCGGGATTCGCGGACATGCAGGAGTTTTCCAGATGGTATCTGTCACAGATTGACTCACTCGTAAAAAACAGGACGGCGAATTTATTTCCGTTTGACGCAATGGCTGTAGGGGACAATCAGCGGATAGGAGAAATTGCGGCCAGGCTACCAGGAAAGTTCCGTGAAATCAGAAGATGTCGGATTCCTGAAATGCCTGAGGCAAAAGCAATATTCG
>CAIQLG010000220.1 GCA_903872565.1 uncultured Lentisphaerota bacterium
ATTAGTTGATAAACAAAGAGTTATGATAATATTATGTGCGTTGGAAAACAAACGGAAAGGGAATCGTTTTGAAAAAATATAAGAAAATTCAGGTTTTGCGTTTGACAAAGGGGCTCATAGAAGGTGTGACCCTGATCCGCAACACAGCCATTGACCGCCACAGGGAAGAAACACCGCAGGAAAGGGCTTGTCTTCGCAGATTTGAAGCGTACTGGCGAAGGTCAGCGTAACAGCACCGTCACAGCATCGTCAGATTCAACGGATGAGTGATTTACGATACGGCGGCATCCTCGATCTTTCCCGACTCTGTCTTTTTCCTCCAATGATCTCTGACTTTTTTATAACCAACATATAGATTGCAAAGACCATAGAAAATCAGTAATAGTTTCTCGGTGAAAAACCTTATCTGTCCTGTACAATTGTACTCATAGGAAAAAATCAAATATGAGACTACTATGATATATCCAAATATTAAAAAGAACCATATTGAACATAGAGGATGACGTATTCTCATGCATACGAAGGAAATAATAGCAATGGTAAATCCAATAACTAAACTGCCATAAACTTTCGGTAATACAGGACCTTTCAGGCTAATATAATTATCGATTTCATCTTTTGAAAATCCACCATCATAACTAATGATTAATGGACTGTAAATTGTATAATAAAAATCAAAATGTGCATCCCCAAGTATTTCCGCGCGCACCATGTTATGAGGTATAAATGCGAAGAGTATAGTTGATATTAAAATAAAATATTCAATTGAAGTAATGCTTCTGGAAGGTGCCAATGTATCATTCATTCTATTCATCCTTATTTATTTTACTCTATCTTTTTCGCAGCATATGCATTTAAGCGCTTCTACCTCTTCCTGAGCTTTAGCCAAGGCCTTCTTGAAAGATGGATCTTTATGTGATTTGTCAATACCGTTATTTTTATTATAAGCATGAGATAGTTCATCTGCTAAAGCCTCTGCAAAAGTATACTCAATTCCATCCATCCCTATGTAAGGACCTGTTAATCCGATGTAAGTCGTGGTTCCTGGGTACCAGGGCGTATCGTTTTTCATAGTATCGGGAGTTTTTTTGTCCGTTGGTTCTATATATACAGTATATCCAGTTGCTGTGTCCATAATATTAATCTTTAGTAGAAATATTGACCCCTTGGGTAGATTTTTTTTCCAACATTCAATTAATTTCGCTGCTCTATCATGCTTACTGCTGTCAATAAGCATACCTAGCAGATCGTAATTATTAATAGGATTATTCCCCACGATCACATACAAATTCCACCCGCCTTTTTCCTGAATCGGATCACGTGAGAGCCACCTCCCCAATTCCGTTGAAAAATACCTGAAATTATAATAAACAAGCCCCGTCTCCACGTCAAGATATTCGCTTGAAAAACGATAGTTGAAATCGCCCGACATTGTTCCCGTGGCAGTCACTGTTTTCCCAAATGGCGAAAATTCGTAATGCGCCTTGATATTGCCTGAAGCATCGAGATATTCTGTGACATTTTTGTTGGCATCTCCCAGCGCATAGTACGTGGTTCCGCCCTGTGTTTCAGACAGATATTTTTCACTGCCAAGCCCCTGGAGCGCTGGCGACCAGACGCGGCAATTACGAATTACGAATTGA
>CAIQLG010000221.1 GCA_903872565.1 uncultured Lentisphaerota bacterium
AGATTAACTGAAATAACTCTATACATCGAAGGAATAGGCCAAGGCACCACAAGTGGCCTTATCAAAGTCGAATTCTCCCCCACAGGCGACACCAACCCAGAAGGCGGGACGATCTGGATGCCAGACGAAGTCAAAGTCACCGTCGTTGGCATTGACCTAGATGTTGATTCCGACAATGATGGCAATATCACCGATGCCGATGATCCAATCGAAGAGCTGTCTCCTGGAATGCTTGTCGGCTTGAACGATAGTGGTGGCAATCCTGACAAAAAAGATATGCGCCCTATGATCCTCAGAAAGCTTGTTCCATCCGGCCTGACAGGTTGGGAGGTATATTTGACACAGACAGGCGGAGAAGGAAAAGTCAGGATTTTCAGGGATAATAAAGCAAGAACTGTTGTCCAGCCTACCGATAATCTTGCCAATGAACTCAAGTCAAGTGATCTAAAAATGCTTGTCGAGGGAGTGCTTCCGGGTAAAGTGATACTGCAGGCGGATTACAAACACGGAAACATCTCACTGTTTGATACCGTTGTCATCACGGTTTTTAAGATAAATTTAATTTCTCTCCAGTTCACAAGTGACCATCAGGAAAATGATGGGGAAGACGGAAATATATTGAAGAAATCTTATACTGATAATCCGTGGTCGATGAATTATAGCATAGTAGGTGAAAGATATAAACAACCTGAATGGATCCCTGATGTGAAAAATCCAACAAACACAAGAAATAACCCTATAACACACACGATGGGCAAACCTTTGGCAATAAAACTGAAACTTTTGGTTCAACCTGTTGGCATTAAATTTAAAATAAAATCTGATGAAAATGACAATGCGTTTATGTTTGAAAGTGGAGAAGAAGAGTCAAAAGATAGCGCACAAGATATTTCATTGGAAGCGAAAGAAGCCCTACCTAAAAAGGTTTGTCCTTTAAAAAAAGGGATAAAATGGCAAGCATTTATTGTTGGTCGGGTAAAGGGATTCGATATTGGGGCAAGTGGCCCTCATGAAATATTTGTTACCTTGGGCACTCCCGATGAAACCTGTTCAAGGGATACTAAAGGGGAATATAATTTCCCATGGAAACCATCTGAGGCTATTCCAATAACACCATTGCCAAACGCTTTGACATATAGAAGAATATTTTTCATAACCGGTGCCTGTAAAAATGTTAGATATGACAATCAGTCGGATTTCATTGATAACTGTTCTAAAGCTATTTATGATAATATATTAGACAGCCCTATAGATGATACTTCAAATACTGCGCTAACGCAGAGTAATATATGGGGCTTGTTGAACAAAATTGTTACAGGTCAATGCGTCCCTCAATCATTCTTATTGGAAATGGCGTTAAGATTGAATGGAATTAAAAATGCGGAATTCAGATACATAACAGCGGCAAAAGAATTGCCTGTTCCCGAAGTAGGTGGTAATTCAGGACCTGTATTTCATAGTAGGCCTCACGGAGTTCACGGAACAGAATGGCTGTTCTTTATTTTTTCTGGAGAGGTAAATTTAGGTGAAGGAACCTGCTTATGTAACGGCAAGTATTATCCTGGGTTACTGGGAAACTATTTTATTTCAAACTCAACGGTTGATTTATTAAAGAAATTTAGAGACAAGAAATACAAGCAACAATGGTTCTACTACAACAGCGGTCTGATTGGTTGTGAGTATAAAAAATTTCCGTTTTAACCATAATAATATATGACAGGAGAAAATGAATCATGAAAACACAATTGATTACCACTTATCTTATCGTCTTATTGTTTCAAGGAGTGATTCCTTGCTTGAGCTCACAGGATAACAACATAAACATCAACGATAAGGAAATAAAATTAAATAATGACTTTAAATTGGAAAAATCAACGGAAATACCGAGTGCGCAAGATTTAAGGCCATTGAAAGGATATAGATATAAGGAAATATTTAATGAATTGATTCCAAAAGATGGGGTAGAATTTTATTCGAATGATAAATTGTCGGTCAAATATGAGAACTCTTATTATATATTTTATGATCCATTAAGGCATTATCAGCAAAATAATAATTATCTTTTAATCGGATTCTTTTTCAAGGCAATAGATGATCCACAAAAAGCAAAGGATATCATATACTCCTTATATTCTGTGAGAGGCAGGATTGTTGAGTCAAAAATATTTTACGATAAATACATTGAAGAAATTGAAAATGTGCGGCCTGATTTGATCGTCAATAAAACTGTTAAATTCCAAGAATTTACGGCAGAATTTATTGACAGCAAATATTATAATGTAAAATTAACATTATTTTCTAGTTGTAACGGGTTGACTATTGAACAATATATTGTGGACATGGAAGGCCATATTACATATATTGGAAATACTATTGTTACTAAAGGAATATTAATTTTGTCCGGTGCTTTAGGTGTCACAAAAGAGGAATCAATTTATTACAGTGTTGAAGAAAAAGCTGTAAGTTATTCACGTGAGCAAGAGAAAAAAAGCAAATTAGGAAAGTCTGTGTTTTATTCTGTCCCTTTGACACATAGTGAACTTAGGGGAAAAAATGAAGTACCTGCTCCTTAACTGTGAATAAGGGTCACACCGAATGCCGCCCAACTTAAGCGGCTTTCTCTCTTTTTGAGTGAATAAGGGTCACACCTCCGTTTATCTTTTTAGTTATCTTGACATATTCTAATTGTCGGATAAATTACGGAAAATAACATAGGAGAGATTATGTCCAGGCCATTGCGGGTTGAATTTTCCGGC
>CAIQLG010000222.1 GCA_903872565.1 uncultured Lentisphaerota bacterium
ATGCCTTTTTTTATTTCCATTCCAATTCCATGCGTCTTTGCCTTTTCTTAACCCAAAACCAATAATCCACTAATCCAAAAATCCATCAATCCGTCATCCTGTGGGATGACTATGCTTTTGCTTTATGTTACTTATGATCTATTAGCGTGTCCTTCGGTTCGTAGTAGTGCAATTTATTGCACGTTCTGAAGAAAAACGGCGTATGAATACGCCTACTACAAGTGAAATAACGTGCTTTGCGGAACTCTTGCCCGTTTTCCTTCCATCTTGGACACGTTCGCCGATTATTTCATGTCGTCCGGCAGCCGTTTCACGTACACTTTGACGTTCGACACCTTGAACGGGGTCACAAAATAAAACCCCACCCGGTCGTAACCCACGCCCACGACAGGTTGCTTGTCCGTGTCGTGCAACAAGAGTTCGCCATCGACAAAACAGTGAAGCTGTCCCTTGTCGTTTTCCACCACCACCTTATGCGTCGCGTTCTGTGAAATCAGCTTTTTCGGCGCTGAATCTAGCTGCCGTTGTTGCCCGTTTTTCACCAACTTGTTCTGGGCGTTCAACTCCCCGCCGAACTGAAAGAAATAGCCCTTGCTGAACGGGTTTTTGTTTTTTTCGAGCGGCTGGGCATGGATGAACGAGCTCAAGTCGCAGAGGCCGACCTTCGGTGCCGGCTTGTCCTTGAAAAAAATGATCGGCTTCACGTCCGAGACGGCCTCGAATTCCATTCTGAGGAACCCCGGCGGATAATCGGAGGGGAACCCCTGGGCGGATATCAATGTCCCACTGCCCCAGAGGAACCCGTTATCCACCTTCCATTTTCCGTCCACCACCACCCAGTCCTTCCCCAATTCCGTCCGTTTGAAATCATCGCTGAAAACCAGGGTCCAGCCGGTCTTTTCCGCGATGCCAGGGACATCGGCCGGGGACTTCTCCCCACCCAACCCAGTCGGCGTCAGCCTCCCGGACGACGCCGTCAGGTTATTCGGGTCCAGCCAGTTCTGCTGTATCCCAGGACTTACCCTCATATAGTTCGTGGATTGCGCATCAATAATATTCTTCAACTTCTTCATGTTCTCGCGTAGCCTGTCGGCGATCTTGACATCCAGGCTCGCCCCATACTGCTCTTTCAACTCCATCGTCTCGATCATGAGATGTGTGAAATCGAGGCCGAGGCGCACATGCGCCATTCTCTTCCGGTATATCTCCGGCTCCTTGGCCAGGATGGCATCCGCCTCGTCCAGCAGGCCGGCGGCGCGTTTGAAGAACGTTTCATCATAGGCTTTCCAATACGCCAGATTTCCATCGACCTTCCGGTTTCGCGTCTCCTCCATCAATGTCCAGTATGCCTTCAACTGCCCGGCCGCTGGCCCGAAGCCGCGCCGGTAATAGTCGTCGAGGATTTTGTAACCGTCCTGATCCGGGTTCCAGGCCAACTGGGTCATCAGATAATAAAGCGGCCCCTGTGTCGGCCAGGAATGGTCGAAGACTGAGAGGCATATCCCTGTGCAATTGTTCTTTACGGCATGGCGCAAGTTTTCCATGAACCGTCCAAAAGGCACGTCGGGAAGACCATAATCCTTGCCGCCGTAGCCGCTCATGTTGGGGCGCCACCACAGATTCTTCGTGCCGATCGCAGCCCAATCAGCGAATTCCTGCGAATACGTTGTGCCCACGGGAGAACGGGGATCCTTTTCACCCATTTCCGCGAACCAGCTGGAGGCATGCAGGACGATCACGTTGTCGTCCGGCTTGTTCTTGAGCGGCGCCGGCAGGCTCGGACCATAGGACGTCAAGAACACTTTGTAGTCTTTGTCCGGGTAGCGTTCCCGCAGTTTGCGCGCCAACTGGTTGGCGAATCGCGTCTGCCGGTCGGAAAGCGCCACGTGTTCCTGGGAATGCCCTTGCCAGATCAGAAAACGCGATTCCGCCTCGGGCACATCCCAGGCTATGCAATTGGGACAGACACAATATCCGGCCATGGTGTTGTCGACGACCCCACCGCAGAACACGGTACGAGCCGGATCCGCTTTAAGCTGCTCCTCCACGTCTTCCAGCCACAGGTCCCAGACCGCCGGGTTGGACTTGCACAGCTTGCTCCACTCATTACACGACATATCTGCACCCGGCCAGCCGCTACGCGTGCCGTCGGGCTGGAGGGCATAATACTCCGGATGTGTCTTGTGCAATTCTTTCCACTTCAAGGACAAGCCGGTCCAGTGCCCAGCGGGTATACCCCTGTACATAAAGTTTGACGAATCCAGCAACATGCGCTGCAAGCGCGACCAGTCCAGGGAAATAACACCCCGGGGATCCCCGATGCTTGTGTTCCAAAATATGGAGAATCGCGATCGGATTTGGGGGTGGTACCGATATTCAAAGGGCGCGAAGGCGATCGTTTTCTTCTTGATTATGTCTTCACCAGTTTCGCCCGGCCAGAGCCAGCGCACGTCCAGGTAATCCTGGAGAAAGGTATATACCGCGTTGACCGTGCCGAACTCCTGTTGCCAGCCCTCGATCACCTGCTGGTTCCAGAATGATTTCACCCCCATGTGCTGGGGATCCCACCGGTCTCGCCCGACAATCGCAAGGTTCTTGTCGTTGGCGACGATGAGTATCTCTTCCGGATACTTGAAATCAAAATCAGTTTTTGGGAAGAGTTCCTTGAGCTTGGGCTGGAATCCGACCCAGATGGCCTTTTCCGGCAGGGGATCGGGCAGGCCTTCGATAACCTTCGGCTTGACACCGCCGACCTTCCCGATGTAGGCGGCCAATTCGTCGGCCGCGCGCCGGGTGAACGCCGGTGCGTCCTTGAACACGATGATCGGAGCCAGGCTTACCCCCTTGTCCACCAGAGTCAGTGATGCCGCCCGAACCTCGGAGCCATTCTTTTTTGCATCTTCCTGTCCCACCGCGCGTCCGGCGACCACCATGAGCAGTACAGTCCCGACCACACACATTGCCATCACATGTTTCATCTAAGTTCTCCTTTTTTGTTCTATGGTACGTATTTTGTGAACTATGTTACTTTAGCGTGTCTTCGGTTTGTAGTAGTGCAATTTATTGCACGTTTTGAAAAAGAACGGCGTATGAATACGCCTACTACAAGCGAATTAACATACTTCACACTTTACTGAATTCCTACCGGTAATTCCTTTCAGCATTTGCCAACCAATTCAATCTCCGGATGCCAACCAGGAATTGTGAACACTCTGCCCCCACGCGATCGGATCTTCCATCCAAAACGGCGTAAATTTTGTGGTATGGCCCATTGAATATAGGCCACGTGCGTTGGCGTGCATGTCGGTGTAGAGGACGTTGCATGCCCCCAGGTGCCAGAAGCGGAGATGGGCATTCCACTCGGCAATATCCACCTGATCGGTTAAAATGCCAAAGCCGTCCGCCATGTAGAATAGCCGGCTGGGGAACCGGAAGCTGGGGCCTTTCAGATGTGGATTAGCGTTAAGCTGGTGGTTCATGGTGAGCGTGGTGGTATTGAACCTCGCGTCCGTTTTCTCCACCGTCGGACAGGCATAGGGGGAGCGGTGCCCCACCCCCCACTGCACTTCCCAGTCCACCGCGCTGATGCTTACAGTATTCGTCACATACCCCAGCGCCGGCAAACTCGTGTCCCATTCGAACCAGCGGCTCGCATAATAAATTGTCGGCTGCCAAATGGCTGCTGGCAGCCATCCGTAATCGTTGAGATACAATTGGCAGCCCAGACCGACCTGCTTGAGGTTGCCGGTGCATTGAATCTGCTTTCCCACATCTTTCGCCTTCTTAAGCGCAGGCAGCAGCATCGCCATGAGGATGGAGATGATTGCAATCACCACGAGCAATTCGATCAGGGTGAAATTGATCGAATGTGCTCTCGTCTTCGTTCGAATCGCAATGCGATTCAGAACTACGCCGGGCACAGCCACCACACGTTCTATCAGAGTAAATTGATTCCGC
>CAIQLG010000223.1 GCA_903872565.1 uncultured Lentisphaerota bacterium
AACCCGCAATGGCCTGGACATAATCTCTCCTATGTTATTTTCCGTAACTTATCCGACAATTAGAATATGTCAAGATAAATAAAAAGAAAAACGGAGGTGTGACCCTTATTTGCTCTTATTCACTCCGTTCTTTATTTTAAAGTTGTCACATTCGTGGAACCTGACGGATTGATGAAGTAATCTACTGAAATTTGATATCTTGTTTCAACAATAATTGGAGAATTCACTTCAAGTTTTCCGTACAGCTTGTCATCTAATTTAAAGTAAAAATATTGATGTGATCCGTCATTTTTCTCTTTAATTTCAACCTTTGTGGAATATCCTTTTTCAGGGGATGTATTCAGATAAGTGAAATTTTTAGCTTCTGGAACTGAAATAAAGCCAGAACTTTTATTATTGGAAATCAAATATAAACTTTTACCATCACCGTTTTTTTCAATATAAAACTCAACTTCTTTTGGATCATTGAAAATGATTTCATCCTTAATGTCACCATCTTCATCCTTTATATAGGACCAACCTTTTCGTATTATCTTGGCATTATCTTCTTTTTCCCACAGGAAGAACATTTCCCCTTCAATGAGATCTTGAGGGAGATCCCCTATTTCCCTGAGGACGACTTTAATATCTTTTTTAATATTTCCTATATTTTCATTCATCAATGAAAGAGATTCTCTTTCTGGATAATAACCTTTTTTAGTGAATAGAAAGGTTACACTATGCCAACCTTTAAAAATAAAAGAAAATGAACCATTAACTATTTCTGTATCTTCATCTTCTCTCCCCGACATTGTTATGAAGTTGCTTAGTGCTTTTATAATTTGTACTTTCACATCGTCAAGTGGCTTTCCGCTTTGAGCCATAACAACACCAGATAATTTCAATGGTTTTTCCAGTAGAGAATCCATTACATTCTGTATTTTTATCATATCTTCATTAGGTTTGACGTTCTCTTCTTTTTTGACTGGGACTGACCCTATTTTACGCAATACTATTTTTAAATCTTTCTTTATGCCTCCAATCATTTTATCTACAGCAGAGAGCTTCACCGTCACTGGTTCATAACCTTTTTTTACAAATGAGAAAGAAATAGAGTCCCATTCCGAATATCCATAAAAGAAATAAACACCACAATGTTCTGTGTCTTTTTCAATTATTTCCTTTCCACTAGAGGTATCTATTTTCTGTTTTGTGATTTCAAGTGTAACTTCCTTCAGTTCATTTCCATCCTGATCTGCAACTTCCCCGGAAAATTCTATAGAATCAACAATATCCTCCTGATCAGCAGAAAATCCTTTAGAAACACAGAAAAGCAGACTACATACTAAAATAATGATTTTTGAATTCATAAAGACTCCCTTAACTATTTTATTATTCGTTGATAGAACACTTCGTCAAACCATTTATACATTTCGTAATATGGTTTTTTTTCCCAGGCGGAATGTCCCAACGAAACTATTTCAAATGTCCAATTATATCCATTTTGACTAGCATCAACATAGTCGGGAAGAACTCCTTGCGCAGCCCCCATAGGTAGTTCGATTTCATTAAATAGAATCAATGGCAATGCTCTTTTTTGCATTGTTTCAGGCCAGGCCGGAAGATCATGCCATAACAGATATGGAGTTCTAAAATTTTTAAGATTTTCACTTCTGAAGTTTTCCCATACATTGCCTCTACTATCAGCCAAAGTTGCCTGCCAAATACGCATTACTCCTGTCAAAACCGTATCATCTGGAGAAAAGGAATTAATAGTTCGTCCAGAAACAGGTTTTTTGTATTCACATCCCCAATGTCTCCAAGAAACTTTCTCTTGTTTTTCTATGCTATATGAAAAACCATTGTCTGTAAAATCGCTTTTAGGAGCTATTATCTCAGGCCAGACGGCAGCTTCAGTATGTAAAACGTTTCTGATATATTTTCCCGGCTTTTTGCTTAATATCCTCAGAGCATCAATACCCACAAGGTTTCCAAGACTATGTGATGCCATATCTATTTTTTGATTCGAATAATTATTCTTCAGATATTCTATATATTCTGCGACAGACCAAGACGACTGCAGTGCATTTTCAACATTAGTTCCAAAATATGGCAATAAATTTTCATCTCCATCCCATGTTAAGCAAACAAGATTACCTCTAAACTTAGACCAGTAAAATCTTTTAAACATTTTATCCCATTGGTCTTTAGCTTGTTCCAATGAGATATTATATCCGTGAATAAAAAGAAGTATCTGTTCTTTTTTACCATTGATTTGAGAATAGCCAGTCAAGGGAGATGCGGCTGGATAAACATTAAAATCATTAACAACCCGACCATCTTCGGTTGGATAGGTTACTGGTCTATTAACATCCCCTCGTATAGATACTGCGTGAAAGAATTTATTTGTTTCTTGGATTGTCAGTTTTACTGAATCCAGAGTTACCTTGTTTCCTGTGTTAGGCTCTTCTGCAAGTAAAACAACACGGGAGATGCCATAATTCTCATACCAGCCCCTGAAAAGCAATTCCATTGATGATGAAGGATCCTCAATCTCTTTTGGGGAAGTTTTTAAAATTAAGATACTTTTTTCTTTTCTTTGGCTATTTGCAGATGGTTCATCCTGTAAAAACTTAATTCTATTATTGGATGGGGAAATATTATTAAACACATGGAAATACGGGGATTTACCTGAAATTGTTTCACCTTTCAAGTAGAACTTCCATTTATTATCGATAAGTACCTGAGGAATCTTTAATAATACAGGAAAAAGATCAACAATATGTTCCTTGGCAATTCTATTGCCGTCTTGTTTACTTCCCCAAAACACAAATCCATCTAGTTGATCTTCAATATTTTCATCTTCAGATTTGATTGTAAATTTAGTGTCGTTCTTTGTGTTGACAGCGATATTTCCAGAAACTCCTCGAATTTTAACCGTATCCTCTCCGATAGGATTGCCGTTTATTGCTACAGTGGCTCTGATTGAGGAGACAGTGTTGAGGTTGATATTCTCGATATACAGTTGAACATAATTTGCACCTCCAGTACCGAACAAAGTCTCAGTATCATACTTTTTCCCAGGAACAATGTAATTCCCTCCATCTGCTATATCCTTTTTATCTCTTGTGGCTGAAGTTACTTTCCATATACGGATTGGGCCTTTTTTGACAGCCGAATAATCCTTGTAGTCTTTGAAGTCAGCTTTAATCAGCTTACCTTTAAAATCCAGATCAGTAGGAAGAGCAGAAAGTCCACTATAATCTATTGAAATCTTAAAATCTGCCAAGTCATCAACCCCAGTAATATCTAAAAACATGGGGATAAAAACGCCACTTCCAGAAATCGTTAGATCGGCATAATCGGGTATCCCATCTGCATCAATGTCTCCAATATTCTTAGGCACGATTTTGCCAAGTTTTGAAGAGTCATCTTCAATCATATCTTCCTTTTCCTCATCGCGGTCAGGGTTTCCTAATCCGCTATTATTATCACTATCCACATCTATATCAACTTTCACCGTGCAAACTTTTAGCCTATCCGAGTATACATATTCTGCCGGACCGTTACTTCCGGTGCCATCGGGATCTATCTCGAATGTGATTATATCGCTCCCAGGATTAATTCCTTCGATCCAGAGTGTAACAGTGCGTTTTCCTCCAAAAAGTTTATCAAGAGCTTTCCCACTGTATTCTCCGGTTCCCTGTATTCCCTGAATTTCTGGTTCGATCCAATCTCCACCTGAAAGAAAGGGTCTAGGCTTACGGTTCTTGTCCGCATTTTTCGTCCATAATCTGAGATTTCCTTTAGGGATTTCATCGGGTTTTGCATCTGCTGGATTCGAGGCATTGTAATTTATTTTCAAAGTTATTTTCTTCATGTCTAGAGGTTCTGGTACTTCCAGAACCAGCGGAGTAAAGGAGCCTTTTAAGTTGCCCTTTTTTATCTGTGGGTCGTTATAGTCAACAATCCCATCCTGATCTATATCCCCATCATTGACAGCAATAATCTTTCCAGGAGACAGTTCTTCGATTGGATCATCGGCATCGGTAATATTACCATCATTGTCCGAATCCACATCGGCATCTATTTTGACAGTGGTGACTTTGACTTCGTCTGGCATCCAGATCGTCCCGCCTTCTGGGTTGGTGTCGCCTGTGGGGGAGAATTCGACTTTGATAAGGCCACTTGTGGTGCCTTGGCCTATTCCTTCGATGTATAGAGTTATTTCAGTTAATCT
>CAIQLG010000224.1 GCA_903872565.1 uncultured Lentisphaerota bacterium
AAAAGGCTTTTCGAGCACCGTCTAGTTATACTGAACTTTCAGATAAGGTCATCAGAGACTTTATCAAAGCTGTGGTTCTTATAGATGACCATTGGTCTGATTCACAGGCGGCACCACCACCTGTTATTAGTCCAGATAATATTGTTTTGACGCCACCACCTGTTCCTCTTGCTGATCAGATTGTGGTACATGAAGAAATTCCAGGTGAAGTTTCTTCGCCTACTTCAATAGCGAGAACGGATCCAGCCTATCTTCGGGATATTGGAATAGAAATTGCAAATCAAGGTTTTTTGTTTACTGGATTCTCATATACAGATGCCAAGAAAGAAACAGTATTTGAACTTGCATCCAAGTCTGATATTTTGATCCTGGATTGGTTGCTTGGAAGTGGAAATCCGATACCTGCACTTGATCTATTGGAGAGGCTGGGTAAATCAGGATCTCCTCGATTTATTTTTATTCTTACCGATCAAAGCGACTTGGGAAACATCAGAAAAAATATCAGTGAACGACTTGGAGAGAAATCGGAAGGAACAGGACATGTATTCAGTTGTGGCCCTTTCTCTTTCTCTATCAAAAACAAACCCCATAATGTCGGGGGGAACTCCGTTTCAGCCACGGAAGTGCTCAATGAAGCAGTCAAAGGAATCCAACAGCGATTTGCAGGGCTTCTGCAATTGGCAGCACTTCAGCTTCTGTCTAGGTACAAAGAAAAATTACATGAAGTACTAATGCATTTCAATAGTGAATTGGATTTACCTTTTATCACTGAATGGTTAGAGGAAAATAGCCCGATTGGCCCTAACAGCAGATTTAGGGATCTAATGATTGACGAATGGAGATCTTTAGTAGAACAGGATCATTCTCCAGAAAAATCAATTTTGTCAGGCGATGGTATCTCTGCCTTTATTGCATCAAAAGCAAGTAAGCCAAGATGGGGTGGGAAAAGTGCAAAACGTGTCTATAAGATCCTTGACAAACAAAAAGATAAATTCCCAACTGAAGGAGTAGAATTAACTGAACTGGAAAAGGAGATTCAAGACTGGATGGGAGATTGTCGTAGCATGTGGCCGAATCTGACCAAGCCCAGAGGAATCATTTGGAAACCAGGAGTGCTAAAGACTATGATTGGAGGCTATCTGTCAATAGCTTGTGAGACAGATCTTAAACACCAAAAGAAACTAGTTGATCTTGATGCTTTCTTTCATTCCAAATCGGATTTGCCGCCGAAGCTTGATCAAGGCACAGTGCTAATAGATCCTGCCGGAACTTATCTTGTTTGCATAACACCCACTTGTGACTGTAGCCGTCCTAAGGAGCGAATAAAAAACTGTTATGTTTTCCTTAGAGCCAACAAGGTAAATTTTAAAAAACTCAAAAATTACCCGGAAGGTGTTGTTGTCGCGGTCCGCTCAAAAGAGGGGCTCAACCTGTTGTTGGCCGTGACTCCTAATCCAACATTTACCTATAGAATAGTTAATCCTTCCCTTGAGAGAAATTTACGTGCGTCTAATACTTTTAAGTCAAAAAGTACTTTTGTTCTTAAGCCTGTTGCACAGCTTCGACCTACTAGAGTTCAAGCGCTTATTTCTTTAGCTGCTGGAAAGTCAATTGAGATTGGCTTAGACAGGTCAGAGCTCCTTCGTCAACTCTGCAGGTCTAACTAAATCCGGAACGTTGATCCCAATGCAACAGGAATTCCACAATTCATATCAGGGCATCTGGATACCTCTTGGGACAGCCCAAAGAACAATCCCCGATGAAGATTTAGTGCATCCTTCAGTAAAAGAGCGCATAGAGGCAAATATGGGTTATCTTCCTGCAAATCTGCCGGCAAAACCAAATTATTCTACATAGGATATTTTTTTGTGTATTTCGTATGTTTCGTGATTAAATAAGGTTAAATCTACTATGATATTAAAACATCACAACAGCATCGAAACGACAGACAAACTTCTTCAGTCTGGCAATTCAGCCGAGAAGCAGATGGCGTTCTATCTGCAGAGAGCTTTCGGAGACGATGAGAATTTTCACGACCTTAAATGAAAGGCAGAGAGATAGAAATTACAACCCTATCCAATCTCCTCATCCTTAATTATATCCATTATTGAATAATTGCATTTAATGTTAATAATGCTATTTTAAGAATTACGCTTGACATAACTTTTAAATGCGCATATAATAATGCATAAATTAAATCTAAATAGTCTATATATCTAATTATTATAAATTGCGAATAAGGCAATTATTAAGAAATGGAAATAACTAATAAATCAAATCGTCAGGGGCGGAACCTGCTGGCCTATGCACAGATGAATGGGCTGGAGCTTCTCCGGACAGGCGACCTCGAAAAACCACTCGGCATAAACGCCAAGCAGGAACGCGAACTCTTCAGCAGGATGAGCAGGCGCGGTTTGATAATCAGACTGCTGCGAGGAGCTTATCTTGTTCCAATGACAATGCCGCCTGGCGGGATATTCGCGGCCAGCGAATACAAGATTATCTCACAACTGATGAAATCAGTAGGAGGACGCTATCAGATATGCGGACCTAACGCGTTCAACTATTACGGATTCTCGGAGCAACTCCCTAACCGGACATACGTATATAACAACAAGTTCAGCGGGGACAGGAAGATCGGCGGGCTCCAGTTCACATTCATCAAACTTCAGGACAGACGGCTCGGCGGTGAAATCAGGAGAAAAATGCCCGAGGGAATGGAAGTCATGATGTCCGGTAAGGCGAGAACCCTGATTGACGCTCTTGACGACTATGACCGTTTCTGCACAATCCCCCAAGCATATAAATGGATATTGGACGAAATAAAGAAGAATGCCGTTCTACTGCCTGAGCTTTGCACAGTCGCCGAGAAATATGCACGCCAGGGCACATTGCGCCGGCTCGGATGGCTTCTCTCTGAAAAGGCGGGCGAAGAGAAAATAGCCGAGCGCCTCTTGAAAAGACTTACTTCTAAAAAAACAGTATTCGCATTGCTTCCGGAGCTTCCCATGAAAGGTTCGATCAACAGCAAATGGGGGATAATGACGAATGGCAGATTCTGACAAATATTTATTTCATCAACGAAAAGAACCATTTAGATTGTCTCTTATGCGGACTTCCCAGTTAAGCGGATTTCGCCCTGAACTCATAGAGAAAGATTATTATTGCAGTCTCATTCTTATGCGGATATATGCAAATAAAGAGACACCTCTTGTGTTCAAGGGTGGAACCTGCCTGAGCAAATGCCACACTGAATTTTTCCGGATGAGCGAGGACTTGGATTTCATGGTTCCAATGTCACCTGGTACCCCCAGAAGTCGGCGAAGCAATGAGATGAAGGGTTTTAAGGAAATCTGGAAGAAGGAGATATGCATTCCTCCCTTCAGCGAAAGCATTGGACTTGTCGGACACAATAGTTCTCTCCAGTATATCGGTGAACTTACCTATGAGTCTGCTGTCAGCGAAAAACCGGGTGTAATCAAGCTTGAAATCGGACTGCGCGAGGAACTTGTAACTCCTCTTGAATGGAAAAATGCCAGAACAGTCCTAATGGATTCTCTGACTCTCTCCGAGCTCATCGCTCCATTCCCAATCAAAGCCTTTTCACTGTCAGAGGCTTACGCCGAGAAGATGCGGGCCGCGCTCACCAGGAAGGAGCCCGCAATACGTGATTATTTTGATCTCGATTACGCTGACAGGGCATTGAAATTCAGTTTTTACGATGATGGATTTCTGAAGCTTGTGAGAAGGAAGCTTTCAGTCCCAGGAAATGACCCGATTGATATTTCCGATGCCAAATACGATGCATTGAGGATGCAGGTTGATGGTGCTTTGAAGCCGGTACTAAGGGCACAGGATTTTGAAATGTTCAAGCTCGACAGGATATTCAAAATGGTTTGCGTATTGGGCAGACAACTATTGGGGGCATAGTCTCCCAGGAGTGAAGAATTGGCTAAGTCTTCGACAAATCAAAAATTCAAAATTCATCGAATACAGTGACTCCTCGATTTTCTCTGGGAATATTCTAAAAATTGCAAACTCCATCGAGCAGTGTGTGAGGAAATGATTTTCATGATGGCGAACTTCTGCTCTCCTGTGTCGCTCAAGCAAACACGAACTCCATCTGGTTTTCATCCTTGAACTTCAACGGAAATCCATTGTAATAGACGTAGTTGTCAATCCATTCGCGCAGACGGACCATGATGTGTTCTGAATGCGGATACACGCGTTCTATTTCTATTTTCCTTTCAGGAAAATTCTCCGCGCTCAGGAAAACCAGTCTTTTTTCCGATATGCCGGCAATATAGACAAAGATCTCTCCGGCCTTTGCAGATTCAAGATATGTTCTGGGAGGATATGGATTATAGACCAGGACTTCAGCCATTTCCTCTCCTCGGCGAACAGGCTTGACCATGAAATCTAGTCCCTCGTATTCCGGCAACGGACCAGGAGCGAACTCCGTATCCAGTTCTATATCATTTTGGTTCAGGGCTTCTTCGGCAAAATGATTATATTCTAGCTGAGCAGGAATAGGCAGACCATTGGCGGCTATATAGGCGTAGTATTCTGACAAGGTAAAACCGGCAAGGCTTTTGGGAGCTTCAATATGCCGGGGACTGTCCTTGCGCTCATTGAACCATTTTTTCATATGGTCTGTCACAATCTCTGGGACATCAGTGTTGCATGTCCCTTTGAACTGACCGAGTTTCCAGTTGTTTTCTGTTTTAGCTCTTAGTACCTCCAGCGTCGCCTCTACCGGCTTTGTGACCATGTAAACCGCAGATCTGGCCATTACAATGCTCCCAAAACATATCATTACACAGTTATGCTGCTTGACCGCCCACCTGTGAAGCATTTCCGGAGTTGTCACAGGACATATCTCGAAATCAGAGGCGGACATCCCGTCAAAAGGCGGTTCTGGGAATGAAGCGTCAGCCATCACCAGTTTCATCTTTGCAGTATATGGGACTATGAACTCGTCGTGTTTTTGCCTGATAGCCTTTATGCTCTTGACCTTTCCCAGGGATTCCCCGAGTACTGCTGACATGCGGGCCGTGTCGCGCACCAGGCACAACTGCTCGAACTGTTCGGCGGATTCACTGATCTGGGCCGCTTCATTGAGGAACTGTGCAGTTATGAAGCCGCTCAAACTCGACATAGTCGCCAAAGAGATTACATTCCTATTGAAGTTCTCCACAAAGGAAAGCGTTCTGAGAAGTTGAGGATTCCTTTCGAGAGCCTTCCTGACGAATAGGATATTCTGGACCGCCGGCCCTATCCTGTCTAATATGTGGACCAGAGATTCGGACTCCGGAAATCCGCACATGGCGAGGATCTTCTTGCGTTTCATTTTCAGCATGGATTTTGCCCTGCGCCACGGCTTTGCAACCTTTTTCTGACAGAATATCCAGTTTAGTGCGACCATATAGGCCAGAGTCGGATTCGATTCGACAAGATCAGAGCCTCCCTTTATCATTAGAAGTTTATACATGTCGAGCTGATAACTGTAATAGGTGCTTACTTTTTCCAGCAGGGTGCGGTCGAATTTCTCCCTGAGAAAATTGAACTGCGGCGTCAAATGGTATTTATAGTATTTCCCCATCTTGACCGACATTTCCGGCCACGGGTTAGGTTCCTCCGTATCATCGCGCCTCGTGACAGCCTCTGCGATCACCTCATGGTAGACGGAAGGCAGATGACACGGGGTAAAATAAGGCCTTGATTCGCTCTTGCACCATGCCGTCGGCCCATAAGGTGTCATCTTGACGACCGTAATCTTTTCCGCTGTGAATATGTACAGTTTGCCGTTCTTGTAACAGCAGCAGTCGAATGTGGGTTTTTTAAATTCATTAATCATATTTGACTCACATCAGTTACGCGAACTATAGCATAGTTCCCCAAATTAGGTCTCACCAAAAATATTTAACATTAGCGGACTTGTTGCTTGAGTTTCCATTTATCACTTCCTGTACGCTATTGCGCCCCACCTTCCCCACCGTGACTTGAAATAGCTTTTATCCCAGCCGCAGAGCCTCGCGGAGTATAGAGAAGGGTCAAGGACATATATCTTGTCCGGAGAATATCCATAAACAACGGACCAGTGATCGTTGTCCTTCAAATAAGTCAGCATCGGCCCTCCGTATTCGTCAATGGCGTGGTAAATGTCCTTCATACGCGCATGAGGCCTGACTAACACGGAAAGTCCCCTCTGCCTGAAAAGCCGGAGGATCGAACTCTCCGTCGTTCCATCCTCATCGGTTCCCAGCAGTTTCTCCACATTCGATATGGACCTAGCCTTGCCGTAGTATCTTAAAATCATATACGCCGACTGGACACCGCAGGAATACCTGTCGAGCTGGAGCGACCGGTCCATATCGAGGACTATTGCATCGGGGTCGCAATATTCCTCTAAGCTTTTCGCCACATTGGCAGCCTTGTCGACAATATATTTCAGAGTGTCAAGCATCATTTGTCATCAGCTCCTTCTCATCCGAAAATCCTGTTGATGAAGTTCCCCACTACCGTTCCCTCCTCGTATCCAAACAGGTTGTTGATCTGATTGCCCGCCCAGGTACCTTTATCCCCGCCTAATGAGAGGATATCGCCCATTTTCGAACCAGCGACCTGCAGGCAGAACTGCGTCCCCCTCGCATATTGTTTCGCGAAATCCGCAGTTGTCATGCGTCTGATTTTTGCTTTTCTGCTCCTCGACACGAAAATCAGCCCGTCGCAGTCGCTCCCGATAAAACTATCATACGATTCCTTTACATTCTCGCTTTTGGTGGAATCGGTTATTATGAGCTTATTACCATCGAACCCAGATATCGCAAGCCAGTGGCTGAAATGCCACCCGAGCACAAGTATCGGATGCCCGGACAAAAGATGTTCTTTGATCTTACCCTTCAGCCCGTCTTCGTTTTTTGAAACAAGCTCTGTTTCAAATCCGTGCCAGTGCAGGACAGCCAGGACATCGAAAGGCCATGTGCCTTCCAATCCATATCCCAGATTGGAGAAAAACGACTCTATCGTGTCCCTTCCTGGGAAGTTGTAAGGCAGGGAGTTCTGCGTGCCGAGCAATGCCTCAACGTTCAGTCTTTCCGGGTCGAGGCCGTAGTATCTGTAGACGGCAGACATTGCACAATAGCCGCAGGCAGCACCGCCTCCCGGCAAGTCATACTGATAAATCGGTTCCAGTCCAAGATCACATTTCCCTGTTTTTTTAGTTTTCATTTCTATTCTCCACATTAAAGATGTTGTTGTAGCCTTCCTTCCATGTTCTGTACTTTGCGAGATCCGTGCCGATCAGCCTCAGACAGAGGAATACCACCGCCGCATCGTCAATCTGCCCAAGCACCGGGATGAAATCCGGAATGAGGTCAAACGGATTCAGGACATAGAGCAGAGTGAATGTGACTGACGCGATGCACCACCAGGGGATTTCCCTGTATGCCCCGCTGCAATAGTCCTTGAGCATGCAGATGAACAACTTGACATCCTCTATTAATTTCCCGAGAGCGCCAGTCATCCTGTCAATGATGTCCTTTTCATGTCCGATCACTTTTTTCACATCGCTCTTGGTCATTGCCGCTGCACCTGCTCTCATGAAGCCCTCATTGATCCGTTCCAGTTTGCATTTCATTCTCGAATCTCCTTTATTATTGGTTCATCAATGTATTCGAGAAACTCAGATGAAATCTTACACGGATTGTTTTACCATTGCAAAATATTGTCTATGGAGTTATTAATGGAGAAATTTCCGATTCTCTTCTAATGATGGGCTATCATCCCCTGCCACGCAATGTTCTCGCAAGTTTTCGCCATATTGAGGGACACACTTGATAAGACCGAATATCAAAGCTCTCCACACCACGCGCAGGTAGTAAGTAGCGATGTCATATATGCAGTGAAAAGTACCATGTCTGCATTCTTGGACATTTTGATCCTTGATGCTCGCGCCACGGTAATGTAGTCGTCGTAGAAAGCACTCACTTCATCGAAGTCCGATTCCGTGCTATCCCAGTCTATCAAGTCCTCAATTACTCCGAGGATAGTTGTCTTATGTGCCATGAGAGGATCGGCCAGATAGGAATCAGCTTCCCTGTCCTTTGATGCAGTTTCGGCTATTTTCTTCAGATCCTCGACCATTCCCGATAAAGTGTCAAACGATCCATCATCAACAAGATTCCTCAAATCTTCCGAGAGCGGGAATACCGGATCCTTGCCATCCTTGCGGCTGAGGAGTATCGCAAAATAGTCATCCTCGCCATGCTCCTCATCAAACTCCTCCTTCACTCCGCCCCTTGTCCATTTGTCAAACACCTCATCTCCAGACTCATCCGGATCATTCACGTAGTAAACCGCTCTCCCATTTTTTTCTTCATAGCCTAGTATGGCGACCCAGTGTCCACCGTCATATATGCTCAACATGGCTGGATTTCCAGTTTTCAGATGGGCGACTAGCGGTTTGTTGAATTTTTCAAAATTCTTCTCCCCGCCCAATACTTGCAGGAACTCAGTCCTTGCATTGAATCTAGCAGCCGCCTTGCTGAGTTCATCCTGGTCAAATCCCCCTTCTGTCGTCTTGTACCATTTTTTGGGACCAGAATACAGGGAACTTGCGACATCGTCCTGATCTATATCCTCTCCGAAAAGAGTGAATAGGCAGTAGGACAGGCTTGTAGGGCCGCAATTAGCATAGTTTTCTTGGGGCTGATTTAACGGTGAGAATGTGTCGTCCGACATATTGACCTCCGTAATTTTAAATTTTCAGTATAATAATATCTCTTCCTATTTGTTCGTATCTTTGAGCCGTCGGACCCGACAGTCCTCCGGCCTTTTTACCATATTAACTATAATTCCCTTTCAAACAACATCTTGCATTTGTCCAAGACTTTGCCGCCCGCAACGCCAGAGCAATCCTGAATAATAATTTCAGTTTCTGTGATTTTTCCTTTCAGCGAGAGAACCACGCTGAAGCCTACGCTTGCGGAAAACTCGTCCCCATTCCAGGAAATATGCTCGTCATATCCTTCCGACTTCAGAAAGGCTTTGACTTTTTTCTTTGCCTCTTCAGAGGTCTTTCCATGCTTATGTTTGTGAACTGACATAATTTCTCCTATTCTGTATATTGCCAGCCTTTCGGCAACGGCTTGTTTTCAGGCCTTAATAATGCGAGCAGAATGTTCTCCCTTCGCGCTTCATATATACCGTATTTTCCTCCCATAGCCTTTTCAGGAATATAGACAGCACGTTTCTTTCCAAAAATTGCGACTATCTTGTCGAAAATATTCGGTGGCTGTATCTTGATGGTCATTTCATTCCTTTTGTCAATGCTTAATTTTTCGCCAAGTTTCTTGCCTTGTTGAGCTCCTCTCCTACAATTCTTCCGATCTCCTCGCGGGCTTTCGTTTCCTTTTCGTCCTTATTGTGTCCAATCCAGGCACCGATCAGGGCTCCCGCGACAGAGCCGTAGTCTCCTGTGAGCCACCCAAGCACTGGGATATGGTCAACCACTTCTCCGGCGACCCAGCCGACTCCGGCACCCATCAGTGCCTTCTTGTTTTCGCTCAGAACAGTTCCGAGCCTGTCCGTGACCCTCTCCACGAAAGGTCTCTGCTCCTCCGGCGGGAGAGTTCCCTGTGCCTTCTGAATGAGATCAATGATTTCCTCGTTTGTTACCGCTGGCATGTTGTCCTCCATTTGTTTTTGCATCCGGCCTTTCCAGGTGCTTTACTCATATATTCGGATGCAACCCAGATTTTCTTGCAGAAAAAAATATGAACACCAAAAAAATGTTAGTTTTGACACTGTTTAAGGACAGTCGCAAAGAAATCCCTTTCAACTTCTTTGAATCTGTCCCAGTCCCAAACCATATAGCCTTTGCCTTCCGGATGGATTGCCCCCTTTACCTTATAGAAGAATTTTCTGCATAATGGAAGTTCGGAAGGCAGCTTTTCATATTCCCCCTGTTCTCCGTTATGCCAATATTTGAATATTTTTTCTGTAAGGTTGATATCGTACCTGTCTTTATCACCCATTATATAGCAGACCAGCGGTATGTGGGATTGGGACTGCTTGCATTTTCTTATATCTCCTCCGTTCAACACATCCCACCCATAAGCAAGACTTATAAAATTAGCCAAGGGGGTGGCAATCTGGGCGCACTTCCCTATCGCATCCCAGGGCCATGCCGGGGTTGAAAGCAAGAAAAGACCTGCTGCGCGGGGATCTTCAATCCCTGCCCGCTGACAAGCCATCCCACCAAGCGATGTCCCATGGAGAATATATGGTTTTGGGAATTTCCTCCTATCTGCATAATCCATGGCCGCCTGGACATCATAAGCCTCGTAGCAGCCAAATGTAGGGTATCTTCTTTCGCTCCAGCCATGATGCCTGTGATCAAATGAAAGGACAGTCAGCCCATACTTACACGATAATATTTGAGCGGGCTTCATAAGACTTGAAGAGTTATCGCAAAAGCCATGGCATATTATGCAAGTGCCGCGGTCATTTCCTTTCCCTGGAGTTCTATAGGTCCATCCCTTAAGGAGACATCCGTCGCCAGAGTGAAACTCTATTGAATCGAACCCTGGCTGTCTGCCGATGTCACTCCTGTTGGTACATTTTCCTAGCATGCAGTTAAACAATACTGACAATGGAAGATTTGTCTTATATTTGGATCTATACTTTCTTGGTGGTTCGGATTTTACAGGCCTACCGTGTTCAGCCATTGCAAAGGTCAGGCAGCCGAGAAGTGGTATTTTTTTCTGTTTTTCCTCGTCGGGCACGATTATTTCTACGCCAGCCATCTTCAGGCTTTTCCTGTTAATATATTCGATCTTGCCTCCCAAAATAACTGCCGATTTAATCTTACCCGGGAACTTTCTTTCATATTTGTCTTTCAACAGTTTCAAGGCGCGAAGCGCCCTGTCCGTATAAAACTCATTTATATTCCCAGCCCATTTCTGGCTCCTGGAAAGTTCAATTGCCTTGTTCCCGAGGAAAGAATGGAGATCAACATTGCCCTGGGACCGAGAATTGATTTTCTCAATTCCCCATTCCACAGGCTCAACGGAATTTATAGAGACTGAATGGATGAGACATGTTCCACATCCTGTCCCCAGAGTAATAACTAGGGACGGGCATTCCATTTCAGGAAAGGAATAAATGCATCCCAGCGCAGCGGCCTTGGCATCGTTCAGTACAAATACATTTTCCTCACCAATATCACCGCCAAAACATTCCTTGAAATTAAAACCATTGTATTTCTTCCTAGCCATGGAATTCAATATTACAGAATTTAGAATCGCCCCCCTGGACTCATCAACAGCCCCTGGCACGGCAATCGATAAGCTGTCAAATGACTCCAAATCCACTTCATATTTATTTTCAATCGTGCTTTTGATCCTTTCATAGGCCATATCTACGTCTGAAAACAAATCTCTCGTATCAACAGTTTTCTCTTTGCATTTGTCTGCAGATTCAAAGACCCCTATTTTTGTCCTAGTTCCGCCAACATCAATACAGAGGATTTTGCCTGACGGATCTGCGTTTTTTCTCATGTTTATATCTCTTTCTATATGAATTAAAATTTACAATTAGCAGGTTTGCCGAAATCTTTCATCGCACAGCTATCCACAGCGAACAGGTGCCTATATTGTTCGGATCTCCGTGGAGTCATAATGACGAATCTCCTTTCCTCGACCTGAGGTACTCATTTGCAAAGTCATCCCCCATCTCTTTTCTTACAATGTCCTCAGTGCTCTGGGTTACAGGAGATGTCGCCAGTTCCATATGCGGAAAGGTCACCGCTTTGAACTGCCGGTATTCTTCGGCAAAACGCTCCCCGAAAATGTCACCGACGATTTCATCGGGACTTGAAAAGGCTTTCCATTGCCGGTTCATTATACGGTCTATTAACCTGGTGTCTATAACTTCTGTAGTTATGTCTATGACATCTCCGGTCTTATCTGCAATACTATTGACTTTTCGGGAGTATTCATCTGCAAAATCCTGCCCGAGCCATTCAGCTATTATCTTTTTCGATGCCGGTTCTTCCGAAGGGAGTTTTTTCAGGCAAGCCTCCCTGATCACATCCGCCGACAAGACGGAGGAACTGTCTATCTTGGGTAGCGGTTTTCCCATAAAATTTCTTATGGTGACACCTGTCACGGCCATAAGCCCGACCGTTATGATTGCAGGTACCACTCCTGTCGCTGCGAATCCCGCAAGAACGGAGCCTACCGCAATGGCTCCGCCGGTGGCGGCAAGTCCACGGCTGAAAGCGAGCATGGCAGGAGACCATTCTTGACCGGACTTCCTGATCCGCCAGGCAAGTACAAGCGAAAGTGCCCCGCATATGATTGAAAGCGGGTTGCCGGCCACAAGTCCGGCAATTCCCAGCGAACCCGCTATCTCAAAAAGTTGTAATGCATCAATATGGTTCAGTCCGAAGAAAATTGCAGCCGAACCAAGTGCCGCCGCGAACAGTTCCATTCCATTGACCTGCATCAGATCCGCCACCCAATGCTTGGAAACTCCGAAAGTGCCAGCTAGCCAGTCTGAAAAGCCCCGGTATTCCCCCGGCGTCATTGTCGTCAAGGGCAAACCCATTTTTGAAAACAAGTCCTTGTAGAGATGAACTGCGGTTCCGCAGACCTCCTGCGGCAGACTGTCATTGGGCAGGGCATTGCTTGCCGCTTCGAAGGCACCAAGGAATCCGTGGTGTCCATCGACGATGTGATGTGTCAACGAGCCGCCGACATGCGTGCTGTTGTAAACTGCGTCAATCGCCCTGTCATACACGGATGAGTTGGGTGTGTTGATCAGATGCGCCAGAATTGTCTCGAGCGTAGCTCCGGGACCGCACGCCTCTATTGCATTGGATACAAGAGACCCGTTGAAAACAGCATTAGTCGACGTAAGCATATTGCCATCCTCCTGGTTATACCGTAAATATCAAGGACAAATGTGTTGTCCTACAATATACTATTCGCTCGAAATCTTATTATCTTACAGATGGCGTAAAGTATTTCTATTCCTTCACACCTTTTCGGATCGCGGTTGAAATAGACTCTTCGATTTTCTTGGACTTCAGCAAATCCCTTATCTCGTCCAGCTTTTTATCGAGATGAATAATTTTATTCTCGCTAACCGTAAGACGATCATTTAGATTGTTTAATTTAGTTTCAGTGTTTGCAGGCATATTTTATTCCCTTTATTTTAAATGGATTGTCCTGATTAAATAGATTTTCCTTTTACTATTCTTCTTCTTGAACATCTTCTCCACATAGCGGACAATAAGTCCAATCTTCGTCAATATTGTTGGAACAATTATTACATTCGTAATCGCCGTATTCCCAGCATTCCTGGGTCTCTCCGCACCATGGACAGTTTAGCATATAGTCGGCAAGGAGTCCGCCACAGTCTTCATTGTCGCATTCATGCTCAAGGTCAAATCCATTATCGTTTTCTTCTGGTTCGTACGGTTCTTCGTCATCGTCGAGAATGCATTCTCCGCAGGCATAGCAGTAATTGAAGTCAGGCGCAACCTCTGTTTTACAGTTGAAGCATTCATTATTCCCGTGTATATCCCTCCATGTTATTTCCTTACAGCAGTCCGGGCAGTAATTCATAAAAGGTTCAATGTCAGCTTTGCATTTTGGACATTCAGATGGCCTTTCATCATCAAGATTTGGAGTTCCCTTAGTCTCTCCTTTGCAGCGAGGGCATTCTGTTTCTCCAGTAGGAATATTGCTAAAACATTCCGGACAACTTTTAATGGGGTCACCCTTTGCGCTCTCATCATCTTTTACGCTTCCTTCCGCTTCCCGTTCCGTTCCGCATTTCGGACAGAAATTGTTTTCCGGCTTGAGCTCTTCATTGCATTTTTTACATTTCGTTTTCATATTTACAATCCCATTTTATTAAGAGTTTGACGTCCAACCTTACCATCTGCGAGTAAGCCGTGTGCTTTCTGCCATATCATCACAGCTCTTGTTGTTTTTGGCCCAAAAGTTCCATCGGCATCAACCTTGACTATAACCTGGATTTTTTTAATCTTAGACGGATGATATTTCATCTTCCTGTTATATTCTATGCCTAATCCGAGACGTGGTTCTTTCCCCAAGTCTAAATCTTCTTCCACCTCTTTCTTGCAAACAGGACATTCTTTTTCTCCGTCAGGAATAGCCTTGAAACATTTCAGACAAATAATCAGGCTTTTGCCATTTCCGCTTTCAACATCTTTTGAGGTTTTTTCAAAATCCCGCTCATCTCCGCACTCCGGACAGAATTTCTTTTCCGGCATTAAGACTTCTCCACATTTTTTACATTTCATAAATCATTTACCCCTATAGCCACTTACGAAGTTCTGCAAAAATCCTTCTTGCGTCATATTCAGAGACAGGATCGGCGAGTTGGATTTGTGCATTACCCTCATTACTGTACCATTTAACAGACCAGTTAGCTTTCCACTCCGTAAGAGTAATAGCCCCTCCTCTTCCAGGCAAAGAGGATGGAAAATATTCCCAATCCCGGATTTTAGCTATGCCTTGCCCCATTCTGTCAAATGCATTTAACCCCTTAATATTTACTCTATTTTTCAGTGTGTCAATATACCCTCTAATTTCATCAGACATTTCTACTTTGTTACAATCGCATTCTTCATTACCCCTTAGTGTTTTATAACAATTCTTACATGCTCTAGATACCCCGGCCTCATCTCCCGAACATCCTTTTTTATCTCCTTTTGTTCCACATTTCGGGCAGAATAAATCCTCAGGCCTAAGCTCTTTGTCGCATCTTTCACATTTTGTTTTCATATCAATAACTCCTTTCATACGCATGACAAACCAAGGCTCTATGTTTCCCTTGAGCATTAATATTCGCAACAGCAGACTTCCCGTTATAATACCTTGATGGCGATATACGTTGCGTCTGATCTCAGCATGTCAGCTACCTACTAAACAGCCATTTCAGTCGTGAAATAACACCGCAATCGGCAGGAGGTAGGACACGGGCAAGCCTTTCTATTTTCTCTTTGTATTCATTAATCTGCACTTCAAGGTTGTCTCGCCTTTTTTCAGCCTCCTTTATTGACGATTCGATGTGTCCACTTCGTGATTCAAGAGACCGACAGAGTTCCTGCGCCTGTTCTTTTGCGAGATTCGCGTTTTTAACTGATTGTTTTGCTTCTTCTACCACACTAACAGATTTTTTTATCTCATCCTGGATATCTCTCAAGGCTTTTTCTGCATTATCCTTTGCGGATTCCGCTGAATTCTTATCTCTTTGGACTTGATCCGATAATCCCTGAATCACATTTGATTTCTCATCTATTCTGCCCAAGTGTTCATCTGTTATTTTACGGAAGACCTTATCCAATTCGCCGCCTGCGATGATAAGATTTTTCAGGCTTTCAAGTTCGGACTTATCCGCCTTGCCGTTCTCAAGACTACTGACCCACGAACCATCTGCTTTTTGCGCAACCCAGCCAACATCCGCTTTCTTGTTATCTATTTCATTTAAACGGTTGTTGAGATTACTGTTTATCTGATTCAGCTTTGAGTCTTGATTGTCGCAAAACCATTCATAGTCACCCCATGAAAATACTTTGACTGTCCTCGGATTATGCTTTGGGATCCCGATCGGAATATTGCCAACCATAGGAATAGGGATTTGCAAAGGACCGTGATCTTCAAAACCTTGCAATACATCTACACTCATTGTTTTTCCTCCTCATTTAATCTTCGATATCGCATTTTGAAATAACTCTTCAAGTTTTTTGCTCTCGAGGAGTGATTTGATCTCGTCAAGTTTTCTTGACAGTTCGTCCTGTCTCCTAAAGATCTCGTCCTTTATTGTTGACATGCATTTGTGAATATCCAGCGGATTCACTGGACACCAGTTGAATCGTTCTAATTCCTGGACTTCGTCAGCCCATGCGGTAAGCAGCCCATTCTCCCTTCTTGCACCTACAAATTTTCCATTAGATGCCTGCAGCGCGATTATTCCTGTCCCTTGGTAAGATATATGGAATTTCTCCCATTCCCCTATTCTATCGGCACACGCTTTTAACTGATTGTCTCGAGCAGGATTCAAGTCAGCACCAACATATTTTCCGTTACATGCCTTGAATGATATTTTCCCATCGCCAGCATCTTCAACAGTAAAATTCTCCCATCCTTGGGGAAAATCCGCCCATCCCGCCTCCAAAAATGCGTAATGGTGCTTATTTGTAGAGACGTAATGTCCATTGAAAGCCTTCAACGCAATATTCCTCGATACTAGAAGCAATTGTCTTTCCAACTGGTCACCAGCTCTTAGCCAAATGGGATCACTGTCCGCTTTCCTAGATAAATCCTCATGCAAGGGAACATCTGTCGTTTCATCTTTACCGGGAGAATGCGCCTTTGTTACAACTTTAACTCCCATGACATATCCTTTCTTTTATTTTGTTATGCTGGCATACTTTTCACGACATCAGTTCTATTACTTAGTACTTTTTATCCTCACTTAACCTTTGATATTGCATTTTGAAATAACTCTTCAAGTGTTTTTCTATCCAAAAGTCTTGATATTTCATCAAGCTTCCCAATGACCTCATCATGTTTCGACAGCAACTGACGATGGAGGTTAAGGACATTTGCCACATTGATCGGTTCCCACCTGAACATCTCCCAGCCCTGAACTTTATCAACCCAGGCAGTTAGGTTTCCGCGATTGTCTAAATTTGCACCTACAAAAAGGCCATTATGTGCTTTTAATGCTATTCGACTATCACCACAAAAAACGATTTGAAACTTTTCATAGTTTTCGATCGTATCAACCCAGTCGGATCTCAATTGAGGAATCCTGCCTTCTGTCGAATCAACGCTCACATATTTGCCATTGAAGGCTTTTAACGCGACTTGTCCATTCCCCGCATCCACAATGTTGAAGGTTTCCCATAGATCAGGAGGCGCATCTTTCCATTCCGCCCGTAAAAAGTAATTGTCCCTTTCGTCAGCGGAGACATATTTGTTATTGCTTGCCTTAAGTGCGATACTACCGCTCGCCAGAATAAGCCTTGTTTCAACCTCATCTCCAGCCCTTCTCCACAATTTACTAAATTCTGAATCCTTGTCGTTTAAAAAATATTGATAATCCCCCCAAGTAAAAACATCCACCATTTGTGGATAATGCGCCAATGCCGGATTAAAATGATCATTAATACATCTTACGACTTGTGTCGGCTTCCATTCGCTCATTTAAATACTCCAATTAAAATTAAGGTGATTTGAACTTCATGTCCTTTATCCTTGATTTTATATCGTCGAGGCTTTTCGCAAAGGTCTTTTTGATGGCGGCCAATTCATCAGATAATCCCTGAACCTCTTTCGAAAGCCGCAATACTGTATTTTCAAGCTCTGCAACTCTTTGTGGAGATGGTAACTTCTTCGTTTCAACTTTTACCTGGACATCATCTAATACTTCAACGTTATTTACAATTCCAACATCAGTATAACTACGGCGAAGTTTTATAGAAGTTACCACCTCGACCGATGATTCTTTTTGCGATTTTATTTTCGGCATCTGCTTAACCCCTATTTGTTTATTATAGCTTTTGCATCTTCGATTTTATCCAATATTTCTTGTTTCCATCCCTCAAAAGCTTTGTTCATTGCGATAAGATTTGGCAATGACTTTGCCTTTGTCCCATTTCCGGTAATGAAATCAATCAGAGGCTGGACATTGCTAATTTTTGCAAGCTCTTCAAAATCAGGCACAGGCTTCTTCCTCTGGTTGAAATAGTGGGATATGTCATCCCACGTTTCGTCAAGCTTGGTTGTGAAACGGCTGCCAGGAGTGTGATTCGCTTTCTTAAGCATCGCGCACCAGTACCAGAGGATATTGCAAGACCAGACTGTGCTTTCTCCAATCTTCCACGGATTCTGCCCCATTGACTCTATCTCCTGTGCAAGTGTTTCCTGGACAGGGTTATTCAGATCACTTTTCGGATCCCACTTCCCAGCATCCATACAGTTCATAATAATGGTAAAGGGCTTGCCTGTTGAGCTTACATCTCTGAGCAAATCCTTTTGCGGCTGGTCAAACTGCTTATTACTGACAAGAACTATTATGAAATCAGCTTTTTTCAGCGCCTCGAATGTACGGGCGGTGTCGGACTCATCGGTTGAATTGACTCCGGGTGTGTCCATGAGGCTAATGTTATTTAGATTTTTACGAGGGATATTGAAGTCAATTTGATGTATGGTATCGAAAGATCCCTTGGGCTTTTTCGGTTGATCTTTCTGTTCTCCTCTTTTTTGATTCCATTCAATAAGCTTTTTCTTCCACTCATCTAATCTATTTTTGTGTTTATCGTGTATATCCCAGTAATCATCCATTCGGAAATATTTTGGATTACTGTCATCATCATAATAGAGCCAAGCTCCTTCCTCTCCACAAGAATATATGCCTACTGCATGAGTTGTGGGCAGTCCATCCCCCATATCAGCAATATTGTCTGCCAGTAGGCAGTTTATTAGGGTCGATTTACCATACTGGAAAACACCAGCTATGGCGACTACAGGAACCTCTTTCTTAATCTCATTTGCCTTTGCCATTTTTTACCTCTCGATATTTTATTTGTATCCTGGCTTTCTAAAGATGCATTAAAATCTTATAAGCTAATCACGCAAAAAGTAAGGGACAAGTCATAGGCCTCAGTTCCGGATCATATCGTCTTCTATAACAAACAACTGACTACTGCAGTTTTTCTTGGACTAGACGTATGCACTGCAATTGTCTTTCTATTATCGATATCCGTGCCTGATCATCTGCAAAAGATGATGAATCGCTAATCGAATTGGCGGCGGTATTCAATTCCTCCTCAATTAAAGCCTTTACCGCTTGTGATAATTTCTTCAATGTGTCGTCGAAGGAATTATCAACCCCGTTCTTTACAGATTCATAAACCTGTTTCATCCCCTCTTTTAATGATTCCTTGGCATTGGAAACCATACGGGCAACAACCATGCCGGATGGTGTAAATTTACGCAAGGCCTTGATTTGACCGGCTAAAAAACGACCGCTGATCTCAACAATCGGACTTACGAATGAAAGTGCGAATTTAAGAGGGACTAAGGCTATGTTGACGGCAGTTCCGGCTCCGCATAACGACGGTAGTGCGGGGATTGACAGTGCCGGGCACAGTGGCAATGCCACAATCAAAGCATAATCTGACAATGTAATAAGTAGGGGAGGCAGCGAAGCGAAGAAGCCGCCATCAATTGAGAGTGAAGGTATATCCTCTAAGCTGGGCAGGCAACCTGTAAGAGTTTTCCGGAATCTTGGCTCAAGATTCTTGATGTCACGTCTTGCGTCGAGAGTTTTTTCCGTAATAAGATCATTAATATCGCTCTGCATTGAGCCCTGTAGTTCTTCCATAAGATCGGCGTACTGAGACGGGCTTGAAACTTTGTCAAGTCTGTCCGTTGCTTTTTTCTGGAGCCTGTCAAGCCCTCGCCTGATTTCCGTTAAAAAGTCCTTTTTGATTTGAGTAATGCCATCCTCGAGTGTCTCCTTTATTTCATCATATTTATCCTCGATTTTTCTACGTGCTTCCTTGATGGCATCAAGCGCTTTCTGTCGTTCGGCTTCAGACTTCCGTGACATTTCGAGTTTTAGCGAGAGTTCTCTTTCTGTGTTGTTCAGCCAAGTCAAAATGCGAAAAACAACTTTTTCAATCCGTCCATCTTGGCAATTCTTTCGGGCAAAATCGCTGATTTCCTGATTTATTGCTCTTGGATTGTTGAGGATCTCACCGTCAACATTAGGATCATAGCAATACATCTGGACTGGAATGTGGCTACGCCCTATATTGGCAAGCTGGGCTCTTATCGTCTGAAGAACTTCTTTTCTTGATTCTGCTGATTTTTTGCCGGTCTCCTGATTATAGGAGACAAGAATCATAAGCCTAGATATTCCGGCACCGAACAATCCCTGCCTAAGGAAGTCCAGTTCCACAGTGTCAAGCTGGCGGACCTGCATAACAAGTATGGCAATATCAGCCGAAGGAACGACCCGAAGTGTCGTTGATACGAGTATCTTGGGATTCGGATCGTCAAGTCCAGGTGTATCAAAGACCACGTAGTTTTTAAGTGCAGACTCCGGACACTCCAGATAAATTGAATGTGTCTTTTCGGCCAGCTCCGCTCTTTTTACTTCATCCCGGTCCGTAATCAAGTTCAGAAGTCGCTCTGCAGACGGATTACTTATTATTTCAGGTTCGCTTACACCAACCTCCATAGCATTTTTACCCTGTCCTCCTGAACCGGAGAGCCAATAGCGGATGGTCGCCTTTCTCTCTGCACCGTATGTAACTCCAACATTTACGGAACTGGTTGGCAATCCATATCCTTCCGGGAGTATTTTTTCGCCAATAAATACGCGGTTTATAAGACAGGATTTGCCTACCTGATATTTGCCGACGATTGCGACACGGTAGGGCGAACCGCCTGTAAAAGCTTCTTGGATTTCATGATTGAGCTCAGAGGGAGGGGCAATGCCTTCTCCCGCGAGAGAGTTCAAGGCTTCTTTGATGTATGTTTCATGATTTTTCATTGTTGAACTCCTATTTTGTGGGCATCTGTTGTTTAATCTCACTCAACGTCTCTTTCCGGAAAGCCTCGATCTCCTTGTGGAGTGGCTCGATATGCTTTGTTCGGATCTCATGACATTCCGCTGCGATCCGCTTGCGCTCTACTTCTCCCTTTTTCAAGTCTTCGAGAGTTTGTTCACACTGCCTGTCGAGTGCATCTTTTTGCTCTTGAAGGGCAATCTGAAAAATCCTTAAATAACCAATCCGGATTTTTGAGGTGGATTCCCGTGCCAACTTATTTACAACATTAGCCCTACCATTTCCTCCGACTGATAATTCAGAATTTAGCTCGCTACATATTTTACATGACATATCTTTTATTAAAGCTTCTTCCCCTAAATACAGTCCCTTCAAGAATCCTATTACAAGTCCCGCAATAACACCAAAGACAATTCCTAAAGGTCCTAAAAAGAATCCAAGAGCAAATCCCGCTGCAAGAGCGGCCACAAATGCACCAATGTCTATAAGCTGCCCATTTGTTGATAATTCAACGAGGTTAACATGTAGTGTTCTGATGTCAGTGCTTGCATTCAAATAATCTCCTGTTGGTGGCGGCAATTCTGTTTTTAATTCTACTTGTTTATCCCATTTTTCAATCAATCTTTTCCTAACCTTGTCAACAGTTTTTAGTAGGCTATCTTGAAGAACAATATTCTTCCCAGATATAATAGTTTTTATCCAGCCTCCTAAACTAGGTTGCACACGTTTTTCCATCTCTTCCCGTAGAATTTTCTGAATTTCCCTAGCTTGATTATCTTCACCGGTTCTCCATTTATTCAATATATTATACATCCCGGACCATATACCCATTGTAGAATTGATTTTTCTCGCCGCATTCTCAGCCACTTCTGGAATAGCCGGAAGTATAATTTTGTCTATTGCATCTTCAGCTAATCTACGATCTGGCGTATCATTTTGAAGAGCTTCCAATGCATCTTTGGCATCATCCTGAAAATCTTCGAGCTGTACTTTCTTCTGGTCATTTTTCTTTTTTGCTTCTTCCTCGACTTCCAAGGCTCGCTCCTCGCGTACTTTAAGAGGCTTTTCTATCCCATCATCAAGTGCAGTTATTGCTCGATTTGCTCCATTATTAATAAGAATTGATTCTGCCTTGTTATCAATGACATATTGCTTGATCGCTTCAAGAATGTCGTCAAGACAGCTTTCTTTGCGAACGATATCGATCCCTTCCTGAGAAAGTTTTTCGGAAAGTGCCATAAATTCTTTGTAAGCAGAAACTCTTAAAAGATAAAGACAGTGGGTCGCCATTTCAATCCAAGCGTCCTTTGGATCTTCAGCCATCAAACCCCATCCTTTGGCTTGTTTCAATAGTTCTTTTAATGAAACATCATCTAAAGATCCATTCAATATCCTTGGTCCCTGGACTGCAAGCAGTGCAAGAAGAGCATGATAGGGTTTGATATCAACTTTCAGCCCCTTCTGTTCGAGTTGCGCTTTCTGGTTGGGAATAATATTTTCTACAATATTCCCTTTTGATGGATTTACATCGGCCTTCATATTAGTAGTAGCAAAAAGGTTCCCACCTGCAGCTTCGACCGCTTTGCTAATGTCCTTAAGCATTGCATTTCCTATGGCTCTACCGTCCATCAGATACCATACAGCGTCCGATTGGGCAAAAATTTCCATGGCAATCTTGGTGTCATAGGAACTCGCAGAGAGTCCGGGGCAGTCCGTGACAACAGTTCCGATGGAGCGCAAGCCAGCAGCATTGTGTATCCGGCACTTTACTTCTTTGACAAAGGCAAATAGTAGTTCGTTTTTCTCAAAGACCTCCCCTCCTTTTAGGAAGTCGATGACCTTATTCCTGTATTTATCGGGAAAACGAATCAATGAGCCAACAGTCATTGGGAAATATTTCTCAGACATCGTTTTTTTGATAAAATCGCTTCCATAGTATCGGCCGATTATCGTTGCTATGATAAGAACAGGCAAATCATCGTCTTTGAATGCAGCCTGATCTTTGAAGTATTCTTTTGTTTTTGCATCAACTGCCTTCTGGAATAGAGCACGGTCTTTTTTGTTATCTAGGTCAATTACATCGCCGATTCCCTTAACTTTTCTTTTTACGTCGTCGGATTCAGTTTCATATCCGAAAGTTCCAACGCCCGAAAAACGGTTTACATCAAGGTCGGTCAATTCTTTCTCGAGAAGTTCTGCGGCAACCTGAACCAACTCCTGTTTTGTTCGCCATATGACTTCTACTCCCTCGTCATTGGGCTTTTCCACATTCCAGGCGTGAATTACCGAGGCACTTGTTGAAATTGCACCATCACCGCGGGGGCTAATCTCCATGCCGTCTACAAGAGCATCGAAGGTTGTTGACTTACCCCCCTGAAAAGGTGCTACAAGCGCGATTCTGAACTGGTCCTCATAAACTCGGCGGGCGACAGTCTCTATTTCAGTTCGCCTTTTTTCGATTTGAGGAACGTTCAAATCTTTGTGCTTTGACGATAGATTTGTAAGGGTTGCTATGGTTTTTTCCAGCAGGCCACGAAGCAGATCACGTTTCTGAGCATAGATTTCTGAGTTCATGATTTGTCCTTTATTTGGGATTTATTTTATTTAGGCAATATTTCTGATTTCAGATTCGATTTCGACTTTTCCTGTTAGAAGTGCATTCTTTTCCTCTACGGATACTGTTTTTCCGGCAGATACTTCAGCCGTCTCTCTTATCGCCTGAACTTCTCTGGCAAATGTCTTGTTAAACTCGTTCCTGATCTCGACCTGGGCATTTTGGAATGCTTGGCTGAACTGTTCGCTCATCTGTGAAGTAATGATGTTCGCTTGACTCCTCACGGAATTCGCGATAGAGCTTATCATTATGTTCTTTATAATGTTTCCAGGGATGAAATTTTTTATGAAGGGGATTTTTTCCGCAATGAACCTTTCTATTATGTTGATTATCGGTCCGCCGGGAACGATTATTATTGTAAGCACATAATCGATAATTGTAATGATTTCAGACGGAATTTTTGATATAAGCCCACCGTCGATTTCTATCTCCACACCAATTAGACTGTCAAAGGCACGGTTGACAGTTTTAAGTTTTTCCTGGTATTTTTCAATTATTTCGTCCGTTTTTTCCTTTGCCATCTCACGGATATCGAGAACAAGCCTTTCGATGTCAGGCTTGAGAATCAAAGATGCCCTCTGGAGACGGTCTTGCGCCGAAGCGACATCAGGGCAATCCTTGAAACCATCAAGATATACTTCAATAGAAGAAAGTATCTTTCCGCTGAATTCCGGAAGCATTTCGGCCTTCATATCCATCAGATCACTGCATATTCCAGAGGTTATTTCATCATATTTGTCCTTTAGTTCATCCTCTTTCTGCCTGATTTCTTCGAGGATTTTCTTACGTTGGGCATCCGACTTGTCGGCGAAAGCAAGTTTGGTGGAAATAACTTTGATGGCATTTAAAAGCTCATAACGAGTTACCATGGAGGCTTTTTCAATTCTGCCTTCTTGAACATTGGCATCGAGAAAACCAAGGATTTCTTTTTCAATTTTGTCAGGCGTATTCAAAATATCCCCGGCAACGGTCTCATCGTAGCAGATCATTTTTACCGGAATATGCCCGCGTCCGATGGCGTTGATTTGAGCCTTAATTGTTCCAATGAGTTCACTGCGACTCTCTGCTGACTTCTTCTTGTTTGCATGGTGAGAGATAAGAACCATTATCCTTGAGAGTCCCTGCGATTCTTCGAATATCCTGCTTCTAAGGAAATCAAGCTCGACTTGGCCGAGCATCGCGCACCCAACAACAAGAACAGCGGCATCTGATTCCGGAATTATTCTATATGTCGTATTGTTTAGAAGCTCCTGGTTTTCATCGTCAACTCCGGGTGTATCGCAAATCGTGTAGCGTTTGAGGCTTTCCGCCGGCCAGAAAAGTTTTATGGACTGTATTTCATTAGAAAGCTTGGTTCTGCCAGATTGTGTCGTCGCGGTAGTCGCCGCACGGATATCCTCGACAGTGGGATTAAGCTTATCGGAGGATACATTTGATTCCCTTTTGACTTCGATTGTCTTTGTCTCTGTTTTTCCGTCTATTTCTACCGTGACGGTTTCCGCTTTCTTTTGCCATTTAAATACGGAAAGTTTTTTCTCCTTTCCATAGCAGACTTCAGTAGTGACCGCCGTTGTCCAAATACCTCCACCTATATCTTCATCTTTATCTTTGCCCTCGATGAGAAGCTGGTTTCCGAGGAAAACTTCGTTGATAAGTTTGGTTTTCCCCACTTGGTATGGACCAATAAACGCCACCTTGTAATTGGGGTTTTCAAGATTGGCAAGTTCTTTCACAAGTCGATCCGACGGTTTGAAACCGTGCTTCTTAAGAGTTGCCACGGCATTTTCGATCTTCTGGATCTTGTCAGAGTTCATTTTAGTCTCCCTGTTTTTTGTTTTCTGGCCTGTTTGACCTTTCTGATATATTCGCCCATTGTTCGAACTTCTTTCATCGGAAAGGCATGTTTTTGGGTTTTTATTGGATTTTTTTGAAGGGCTAATGCTTGACATGAACTCCTCCGCGGACTGGAAGCGTTTATCGGGATCGCGGTCACAGGCCTTGCATGCGATCTTGTTCAATTTATGAAACAGCGGACTGGCTTCAATATCAGAAGGAAGTTTGGGGAAATTATCGGGGGTGTTTCCCGTTATCATGCAGTAGAGAATCATTCCGGCCGCATATAGGTCGTCAAGTTCCGGAGTTGGGCTCGGCTTGTGTGGCATATAATCAGGTGTTCCTATGAGCGTCCTATCGGTCCGTTTCGCCGATGTAACGAGCCCGAGATCAATAATCTTTAAGACGCCTTCCTTAAATCCGATGTTATCAGGCTTGATGTCACGGTGCGCTATATCCTTGCTATGGCAATATGATAAACCAGCAAGAAGTTCCATGATGATTTTCAATGCTTCATCCGGAGAAATGGGCTTTCCTCTCAGACGGTTCATTTTGTCTGCGAGAGTGTCATCCAAGAGTTCCATAACATAATGCCAGATGCCTCCCGATTTTCCGACGTGCTTTATAGCTATCAGGTTCGGGTGGCTTAATTTGCTGGCCAAGATCAGATTGCCGATTTCTTTCTCGTCAGTATTATGCTTCTCGTTTCTATCAAGAATTTTGACCGCGCATTTAGATCCGAGCCGGTCCTGTGCGAGCCAGACTGTCCCGTAGCCACCTCTGTCAATTTTCTCAATGAGGGAATATTCCGGAATGGTCGGTGCATCAGGGTGTTGTGGCGGCAGGTCCGGGATAGGTCTGGCTGTTCCCGGCTTCCCAGAAAGAGCGGTCGTTAGCTTTTTCTTTAGCTGCGATTCGATTTTTGCGGGGAGAACTGTCTCCGCCCCACATGCGAAGGCGCCCTTTATCTCGCCGACAAGCGAGTTGCCTGCCTTTGCCTTTTCGAGCCGGCTCTTGCAGGTCTCGCAGGTACTGATGTGATTCCTCATCTCCTTCAGTACGCTGGCGGCCTGGAATCCGTCGGCAAAGGCGTAAATCTCCGACATATCGTAATGTTTCATAATATTCGATCCTTATGCATATATGTTCGCGAATTATCGGAAAATCTTACATTCAAAGGTTTTTTTCAATCTTCTTCTTTATCCTGCCGAGACGTGTAACACAGCGGGATTTGCAGACGTATACATTGTTGGGGGACATGCCTGTGGCCTCCGCCACATCCTTCGGATCCATGTCCTGGATGCAGAGCATCTCGAAAGCCTGATAGGTTGAAGGCTCGACTTCAGGCTTCAGCTGCTCCATGGCCCTCCTAAGGAAAAGATCGTTCCATTCCTTGGCCCATTCACGGGAGAAAGTATCGTCCGGGATATCAATGTCCGTAGTATTTTCGTCTTCTTCAGAATGTCTGGCAAGAGGGACATCCCCCTTATTTTTGTATTTCTCACGGAATATGTCGCTGATCTTGAAGTAGATAATTTTGGAAAGCCACGCTCTGAATTTAAACCCTCTTGATTTGTCGTAGGGAAATTTCCCGTCGTTGTGGACTGCAAGCATGACTTTCTGTATAAGTTCAGAAATGTCATAATCATTGAGGTTTTTCTTTCGGGCTATTGCTACGATGAATGGCTTGTATGTCTGATAAAAATCATCCCAGGCCATGTCGGCTTTATGGATGTCGCCATCACCAGCGCGTCTGATTTGGCTTATAAGGGTTTGTCGAGTCGTCCACCCATGCTGTTTTGTAGATATTCCCTTCTCCATTTTGTCATACCCCAAATATTTCTGACAAACAAAGTATTAACTACATGAATAAAGATGGAGTCTATATTATTACAAGTCTTAGATAAATTCTTTTTACATTCAATTTATCGTGAATCTTGGTTTTTCATGCAAGATTTTATTAGCTTCCCAGAATATATGTTTGAAAAGGTATGATTTGTCTCGATAATCTTCAATATGCCTTTGGGGTTTGTCTGTGGTCAGCAATAAAGTCTTTAGAAACGAGATTAAACAAATAAAAGGAGGAGATGGAATGGAAAAAAGAATGTCGATGAAATGTGTTGGGTGCGTATCGTGGGCGGTAATAGTATCGGCACTGTTGGTCTTCAGCCATACAACTTTTGCCGCGGAACCTGAGGAAGTACCGGTAAGTTCTATGGACCAGTCCGTAGCGGAAATGCCAGCCGACACCAAGGCTTCGGTCGTGAAGGTATATTCCGTCAAGAGCAATCCCAACTATTTCCAGCCGTGGCAGAACAATCCACAATATCAGGTGACGGGTTCCGGAGCGGTAATAGGCGGAAATCGGATACTTACAAATGCACATGTAGTCGCAGATGCTGCATTCATCATGATCAGGAAGCAGGGCGATCCCAAAAAGTATTCTGCGAAACTGCTGATTGCCGGACACCGCTGCGACTTAGCCATTCTCAAGGTCGAGGACGAAAGCTTTTTCCAGGGGATGAAGCCGCTGGATATCGGGGATCTTCCGCTCCTGCAGGACAAGGTTGCGGTTCTGGGCTATCCCGTGGGAGGGGACAATATTTCGATAACCGAAGGAGTTGTGTCCCGCATCGAGGCGACCATATATTCGCACTGCAATGAACTTCTGCTTTCCGTTCAGATTGACGCGGCGATAAATCCCGGCAACAGCGGCGGACCTGTCGTCAAGGACGGCAAACTGGTGGGTGTCGCATTCCAGGAAATCAAGGAGGGACAGAATCTCGGCTATATGATTCCACCCACTGTGATAAAGCATTTTCTGGAAGATGTGAAGGACGGCATATTCGCTGGTTTTCCAGGATTGGACTTCAGCATGATCAACATGGAAAGTCCGGACATGAGGAAGTGGGCCAGGATGAATGAAGGACAGACTGGAGTCCTTGTGACACACCTGACCGACGCCGAGAACAGGAAGGGCTTTTTCAAGAACAACGACGTCATCCTGGAGATCAACGGTGTCAAGGTGGCCAATGACGGCTCTGTGCCGCTCAGGGAAGGAGAACTGATTTTCTTCGGATATATTTATTGGCAGAAAAACATCGGGGACAAATGCCACTTCAAGATTCTCCGTGAAGGCGCGATTGTCGAATTCGATTATCCCCTTGGAATCGGAAGCTGGCTTGTCCCTAAGCGGACCTATGACGTAAGACCGTCGTTCTTCATAACCGGGGGACTGCTCTTCGTCCCGCTTACGGAAAACTATCTTGACGCATGGGAGGACTGGAGCAAGGCACCTGTCGATCTTGTGGATTTCGCAAGGAACGGCGAAGCGAACGATGAGCGCGACCAGATCGTAGTCCTGTCGGAAGTGCTAGCAGACGATGTCAATATGGGATATCAGAACACACTCTATGTGCCAGTAAGCGCTGTAAACTCCAGCAAGGTGAAAAACATCAGGGATCTTGTCGGGAAGATTGAAGCCGTAAAGACCGGATTCGTCGAGATATTGCTATCAAACAACGATAAGATAGTCCTCGATGTAGAAAAGGCGAGAAAGGCTAATGCGGGGATTCTCCAGCGATATAATATAGATTCAGACAGGAGCCCGGATCTAAAGAAGTAGGCAGCAGATAAAGATTCGGAGCTTCACCATAGGAAAATAGAGAGATTCAATATGGACGAGAATACAGCATTGCTAACCTTTAAGATTCGCAACCCGGAGGCCGCTCACAGATGGGCGATGGCTATGGGAGCCGCACAGCATCTGATCTGTGAATGGCAGTCACTCGGGATATTATCTTGGCTCTCCGGGAACACAGCCGACTTCGTATATTATTTCGACAACATTGAAGTTTTCCTGCAAGCACATGAGACTTTGGAAATCTTTACTGATCATGTGGAGAAGTGCCTAATCTTTGAAGATGACAAGCAAGCGTTTCAATGTTTTGACGACGCCGCAGCATATTTATGCGAGCACGACATTCCAGAGCGGCATTGGCTCCTGGGATTTATCATTGAAACCGCTCTCGCACGACGCTACAGGTTAGAAGATGCGGAGTGGACATGCATGATCTTCGATTTCTGTGCCGGTTTCGGTATGAACATGGAGGAATCTGCAGTTTTCATCTCCGAGGTTGAAGCGAAGATGGAGCTCGAGAATCTGAAGTAACTTTGTTCGAAATTCTTGTAGATTATTTTTTTAAGTGGGTATAGGAGCTGACATGTTCGGATCAAAATCAATAATCACAGCGGTGGAGATGGGGACATCCAAGATCTGCGTCCTCATTGGGTGTCTCGACGACAAGGGGAATATCAACATCATCGGCCACGGTGAGAAGAATTCGGACGGCGCAATCGTCAAGAGTGAAATCACCGATATGGAAAAGACCACAAATATCCTTTTCGACGCCATACACGTCGCCGAATCTGTCCGGAGCGGTCTCGAACCTCAAATCTCCATGATACAGCTCCTGAAATGAGTATCATAAACACCGTAGATAAACAACGCATATTTCATCTATGATTATTTTTTAAACGGTGACAAAAGCGCAAAAGGCAAGCTGTGTATCGAAGTCGCTGAGCTCATTCCGGGTGATAACCTTGAACAGAGCCAAAGTTTCATCGTTGTGCTCTTCCTTCATCAGACGACGAAGTTCTTCTGCAAACGCCTCTATATGCTCGTCATATCTGTCTCCATAAGCCGTATGAAAGTCCTCGTGAATGAAACAAGCTTTTTCCGTCAACCCCTCAATAATCTTTTCCATAGTTCACCTCTGATTTTAATGTGATATAACTGTATTTAATTACAATGTTATTTCTGCGAATTACGCAGATTTATTCCCCTGTTTTTCTTGCGACAATCATGTCTATCGTCCGAATGACATTCTCTGGAAGCTTTGTCTTCGCATATATCTGCGTAGTGCGTATTTCGGCATGTCCGAGAAGCAACTGAATCTCATCCAGAGTCATTCCGTTGTGAAGCAACGTTGTGGCGTAGGTATGGCGTAGCCGGTGGAAATGATTAAGTCCTAATTCTCTTCGAAGACCCTTATCCACTGGCCATCTGGTAACTTTCCAGCCGCCTCTTCCCTCATCATGACATTTAATCATTGCCCGAACAAGCCATTCCGGAGCTGGAACCCTGCGTTCCTTGTTCCCCTTTCCCAGGGTTTGAACATAAGTCTCGGTTGCTGAAGCTCTGCCTATTTCACTTATCCTAAATCCACATGTTAGCATGAGACCAAGCCATATCCCAAGCCTCTCCTGTTTTTCGCAGAGTTCTTTTGCTAGAATTGCGTATTTAACAAAATCATCAGAACTCTTATGATTGACAACCCGAATCCTAAGTTTTGGTGGTTGAACCTTCTGGAGTTCAATGAACAACTTCTCCCTGTTTTCCTTCAGCAACCATTTCGCAAAACTCTTCAGGAATGATAGCCTTGTCCTTGTTGACGACGGATCATGTTCCATAAAACCAAGCTGAATATCCTCATAGTTCATATCGTAGAGTGGCTTGCCTATATTTTTTGCATGTGCATCCCAGAAAAAATGAGAGTATTTATATGTGAAAATTGTGTTTTTAGATTTCCCCCCGGCTTCAATAAACTGAAAATATCGCAAAATATAGTCCTTCAACTCATCTTCTTTTAGAGACGATTCGGAAAAGACGTGTTTGTCTGGGTTCTGAAGCGTCAAAGACTGTTTTCCCTCAGGTAAATTCTGCGAATTTCGCAGAATTGAACCATCGAAAGATTCAACGTCTTCTGATTCAAGTTGTTCCTGCGGAATCTCAACAGTATCAGGATTCAGGTACACTTGCTCATTGTCAAGGTAGAGGACTCCATTCACAATCCGGAAGCCAGTCGAATGTTGCGGCTCGTCTTTTCCTTCTTTCGGCTCCTTGCCTAATAGGGTTAGAATTTTATTGAGCATTATTATTCCCTCCAGAGACCAACGCCAGCCTTGACGGCCTCATCATAGGCCTGGTTGATTTCGTCCTTGTATTTTATTTTCCCATAGAAAAGCGGCTTCGCATAACCGTTCCGGACTATCTCGACATTGAGACATTTCCCCTCGACATAGACCCAGCCGAGTAAGCGGCCGTAACGATCCCGAGGTGGATTCCCGAATTCAATCTCGATGTCTTTGCCAACATATTTTTCAAGCTTTTCCTTCGTGAACTTCGAGGCCTTAACACCGTCGTAAATAATGTCCTTGACTTTCACTCCAGAGGCTTTTGCGTCCCTTTCAGCTTTCGCATTGTTCCTGGATTCAGGAGTATCAATCCCAAGCAACCTGACGCTTTCTTTTTCTCCCTTGTACTCAATCTTGATGGTATCGCCGTCAACGACGTAGAGCAACTTGCAAAAATGTGTCTCCCTTGCTGGTGCAGTGGAAACATCCAGAGCTTTCTCATTCTGCGCATATCCAACGATTGGCTCTCCTGCCTCTGCGAAATTCGCACTTGTCAAGCCAAAAGCATGAGCTGCGTATATCGCAAGAAGAACTGCGAACTTCGCAAGTCGCAGGATTCGCAACGCTCCACAGTTATTTTGAATTAGACTATCCTCTTCCATTGTATTATTATAAAATTATTCTCAATATGCTGTTCCTCACTTGAAGAGGAAAAACATTCATGTAGTAATATGCGTCCATTCCAAAAAGCTTATGAATCAACCTATCGAATTCACACCCGCCGAAGAACATGAATTCCATCTCAGATATGAAGCATGGCAACAATGGAAGGAGAAGTATGACAACAAACAAGAAATACGGGCTGGCAAGAAATATGCAAATCAAGCCTCTTGCTCGATAAATATTACACTTGTCAAGCCGAAGGCATGAGATTGCGAACTTCGCAAATCCAGACTGTTTCTCCGCCGAGGTGGATTCCCATTTCCTTATCGGACTGTGGTACCCACAAACCCTCGAAAAGACTTCCGTCTTCCTGCCGCATTTGTTGCTCATTGTAAATTCCTTTTTCATTTAATTTTTGCTTAAAACTGTATGACACCGGAATTCCAATCCGGAAGTTGTCTCCTGATATCGGATGGCATCTGTGTCGAAACCCGTGGAAGAGCTTGTCTGGCTGTCTCAGGTCGGTACACATGTATTGCCACTCTTCATCAAAATAAAATGCAGTCAGAGGGAATGGCAGTCCCTGGTTGCTGGGGTGAACCGCCAGCAAATTCCACATGAAATACCATTCATCACTGTCTCGTTTCACAAGTACATAGTCCATGGTTCAACCTTTCAATTGTTAAATATTTGCATCTTCACTTGTTCATGAATATTCTACTGAAAATTGCAGCAGCCATCCCAAATCCCCCTAGCAGGTAAAGATCTGTCGAACCCGCAGCTTTGCCTGTATATCTCAAGGCGATAAATAACGCTATGCAGCTAACGACAATCAACGGCATTATGTTCATCTCTTCGCCCTTTACATGCTCGTCATCGTTCAACGGTTCTCCACGGCAAGCCGCCCAAATTCTGCCTGGATTGCCTCGGGAATTCTTTATCACTTCGTTAATGTCAACGACAGCACCAGTTTCATGAATTGCCTTTTGCGCTATCTTCAATGAGTTCTCCTCGGTAATAGGAGGAACACGGACGCACTTGACTCCCCAGACAAGCGGCTTGAGGTTCTCCTTCACTATCCCGTTCTTACCGGCATAGTAGATTCTGACTTCCGTCTTGCCGTGTAACCCCTTGAGAAAAGTTATAAGCTGGGGCTTGATTTCCTCAATGTTGTCGATGAATAGAGCAAAGGGCTTGTCGGACTGAATTATTTCCTTCTCAAGTTTAGCCGTTGATTTCTTCTCGTATCCCTCGATCTCGAGCCCTTTCGCTATTTCACGGATTATTTCTGTATTCCGGAAGCAGCATGAGACGTAAGCCCGCCTCTCAGACCCGTAATTATTGTAAGCCCACAGAAACAAGGTCGTCTTCCCTATCCCAGATAATCCATCGAGACGGAATGTCATTTTGCGCTGAAGCCTGGCATAAAGCAAAGTAAGCAGATGATCCCGTCCTATGACATTTGCCGCCAATGAATCCCTTGTTTGCCGTCTTGCAAGGTCGGCTTTATCGCCAGTTGTCTGATAAGCCATGACACATTTGCCGCATAAAGGGAGAAGGTTTTCCGGGTTGTAGTTATCCGGACTGCGGTCTGGATAATGGACTACGTGGAGACTTCGGACGTTGTGGTCGAAAGGCTCCCCTGGCTTTCTACACTGCAATCCGCATTTCCCGCACTTGTAGCCAGCCGCCTCCTTACTTGCTTCATGGGCTTTTGATTGTTCATCCATACCGGCACGTCCAATTTAATCTTTTATGATGAAGAGAGTTTCATTCAGGGGATTCGAAATTTCCAATATCCCGGACTCGTATATGATATAAGAATCCGAAACGGTTTC
>CAIQLG010000225.1 GCA_903872565.1 uncultured Lentisphaerota bacterium
CCTTCCCTTTATTTTAGTTATAATTGATAGCATTATAATGCTATCGTAACTTACTCTATAAAAAAAGCCTGTCAAGCAAATATCGAAATTATTTCAGGGATTTATTTTGAAGGAAGAAGGTAAGTTTTTAACACCCCAGGTGTGACCCTTATTCATCCAGTTCGAGTATGACATCGCAGGACGGCTTGTCAAGCGCATCTGGGCTGACGGGACACCCGTGAGCTACAGTTACAACGACAAAGGTTTGCTCTCGAAAAAGCTTGAAGGAAAGCGTAGCACGGTGTATTCTTATGACAACATGAACAGGCTGATTAAAATTGAAGTTTGCAGTAGCGCAGGCGTCCCGCCTGTGTTGGATTCCGGGCGTCCCGCCCCTGGCAGTAGCGCAGGCGTCCCGCCTGTAGCTTCTTCTTCCATCACTCTTCTTTCCTACAACTCCGCCGGCAAGCTTATTTCGATTGCCGATGAATCCGGCAAGATAGAGTTTGCCTATGATTCTTTCGGACGTATTACCAGCGAGAAAGGTGCTGTTGGCGAAATCCGTTATGAGTACAACAATATCGGATTGCTATCGGGGAAAGAATGCATGTTCTCGCGCAAAGACGCAAAGGCGCAAAGTTTCAGGACAGATTATAGTTATGATAATTTTGACAGGTTAACCCAAGTCTCCTCCCCCGCAGGCACTTATAGCTACACCTACGATTCCAAAGGACGCATAGCGTCGCTTGCATTTGGCAATGTCAGTATAAAAAATGATTATGACAAAGCCGGAAGGCTGGTTTCAAAATCTCTTTCCCCAGCGGTCAACGGCCTGTCCGGCGAAGCCTTAGCGAAGTCGGGTGAACGGTCAACGGAAAACGGCACACTCCTGTGTGCTTACGAATACGACAAGCTCGACCGCCGAGTCAAGGCCGAGGTTAACGGTGTCAAATGGTCTTATGGCTATGATGAATTCAACCAGCTAACCTCCGCTTCTCCCAGTGACGGCTACATTTACGGATACGGCTTCGACAAGATTGGAAACAGACTTTCGTCTGCTTTTAACTCTCACGGAAGCGCGGAGACGCAAAGTTATAAATATAATTCCCTGAACCAGATCGCATCTGCGTCATTTGCGCAATCTGTGGGCAGTCTTTTTGCTTATGATGCTTACGGGAATCTTATAAAGTCTCAAGATGCCGAATATACTTATGATTTGCAGAATCGGCTAATTGAGGTTAAAAAAACGAATCTCACCGTCAAATATTCGTATGATTCGCTTGGGCAGCGTATTAAATCCGAAGAAATTTTTAACGCAAAAGACGCAAGAGGCGCAAAAGTTACTCAATTCCTGATGAGCGGCATGGTTGAGCAAGCACGCATAACGGACAGCGTTGCACAATATCACACCTTGGGGCTTGATCTTGCACAATCCCTAACCGCCACCGGCGGTGTTGGTGCAGTTCTTGCCTCAACGACTGGCAGTGATAGTTTTAACTATCTTTACGACGGGAATGGTAACGTGATTTCTACGTGCAACAGCAAAGGAGAAATCACTGCAAAACTCGCATATTCGCCCTTCGGGGAAAAGCTTTCTGGTGCCGACTTGCCATTCAATTTTTCGACAAAGTCTTCTGATTCTTCTGGACTTACTTATTATGGTTACAGGTTTTATAGCCCAGAAATTGGCCGATGGACAAACAGAGATCCTGTAAAGGATCAAGGTGGTTATAATTATTATGTATTCGCTTTAAACAATACATTAAATAATCTGGATATTATAGGATTAATTTCGATAATCGTCAGCAGTACTAACGATAATGAAATTAATGTTGTTATTGATACATCGGGAGGAAAAGAAGGATGCGAGGTTAATACGATTCAACTTGCGTACAAGGGTGGGAAATGGCAAACAGATGTAGGCGGTACAAGTGGAGCTCCCCTTGCAGATGATCCTTTTTATATGGATAAAAACGACCCGTTATATGAAAATTGGATGAGGAATATGTTAAAGGCATATAATGAAAAACATGGGACAAATTATTCATATCCCAACGATATTATATTTTATGATGCGCCCGGTATTGACACTTTTTTCTATCTTGCTGTCGTTGAGAGATGCTGCACTGAAAAAATTCCATGTTGTAAACTGCCTGATGCTTGCACTAAATCTAAAATAACAATTGTCCAAACACTACAATGGAAAACAGAAAATGGTATAGCAAAGATAGTTAATTCTTACGATGAAGCTAGCATGAAAACACTTCTGAAAAATAAAATAAATAATGGAAAGTTTAAACATCTATGTCCTTCAAAAGAGGATCCATTTAGATATGTAGACGAAACAAATACTATTGAATAATGATAAACTTTATCTATAAACAAAATCAATTAAGGAGATAAGATGCCTTTGTCATTTATCAAAATATTAGCGGTTAATCAAATATATAAATTATGGATACTGGTAGTGTGGATAGTTATTTTTTCCGGATGTACATCAATATCAGCTCAAAAGA
>CAIQLG010000226.1 GCA_903872565.1 uncultured Lentisphaerota bacterium
CAGCAGAGTCCAGTACGCCTTCAACTGCCTGGCGGCAGGCCCGAATCCGCGCCGGTAATAGTCGTCCAGGATCGCGTATCCGTCCTGATAGGGATTCCAGGCCAGATGCGCCAGCAGGTAGTAGAGCGGCCCCTGCGTAGCCCAGCACTCATGAATGGTATCGAAATAGATGCCGGTGCAATTGTGTTCGGCCACGTAGCGGAAGGTCTCCATGGCCCGCCCAAATGGCACGTCGGGCAGCATCTGGTACAGGCCGCCTTGACCAGGCAGATTGGGCCGGTAGAATATTTTCACGCCGGTCGCCGCCCAGTCGGCAAACTGCTGCGTGGTCTTCTCTCCATCGCAACTCTCTCGGTCACTGTCTTCCAGACCCGCGAACCAATTCGAGCAATGCACCATGAGCACATTGTCGTCCGGCTTGTTTTTGAGAGGTGCCGGACGTGTCGGGCCGTAGCCCAAAATACTGACGTAGTAGTCCTTGTCCGGATAACGCTGCCGCAGTTTGCGCGCCAGGATGTTGGCAAACATCACGTCCCGGTCGCTCAGCGCCACGTAATCTTGGCTAAAGCCTTCCCAGCCCAGAGTCCGCTTTTTCGCCTCTGGGACATCCCAGGCGATGCATTTTTCGCAGGTGCAATGTCCAGAGGTGTTGGAGTCATTGAACGATGCGTTGAACTGGGTACGGGTCGGATCCTCTTCCAGTTGCTTCGCCACATCGTCCAGCCACTGGTCCCAGACCGCCGGGTTCGACTGACAGACCTTCTCGGTGCCCGGTCGTCCAGGAAAACCGCTGCGGGTGCCATCGGGCTGAAGGGCGAAATACTCCGGATGCGTCTCGTGGAACCGCCCCCACCAGTCCCCGAAACCGTGGCCGCCAACGGCGGCGTTAAGCCTGTACGCTATGTTGGACGAGTCCAGCTGCATGCGCTGCAGACGCGCCCAGTCATGTGAAACGCCCCGGCCATCACCGGGAGCAGAAAGGCGCAAAATCCCGCTGCGCAGACGGATCTGAGGGTGATAGCGATATTCGAAGGGGGCGAATGCGATCTGTTCCTTCCGGACGATGTCCTCGCCAGTCTCGCCCGGCCAGAGCCAACGCACGTCCAAGTAATCCTGAATGAAAGTGTACACCGCATTGACCGTGCCGAATTCCTGCTGCCAACCTTCAACTTTGCCATAACCGCCCTTCTCCACCAAGTGCTGGGGATCCCAGCGGTCGCGCCCAACAATCGCCAGATTCTTGTCATTGGCGGCGATGAGGATCTCTTCCGGATACTTGAAATCAAAATCTGTTTTAGGGAAGAGCTCCTTAAGCTTCGGCTGGAACCCGACCCAGATGGCCTTTTCCGGCAGGGGATCGGGCAGGCCTTCGATGACGACCGGCTTCGCGCCACCGACCTTCTCGATATACGCGGCAAGCTCGTCCGCCGCTTTACGGGTCATTGGCGGAGCATCCTTGAACACGATGATCGGTGCCAGGCTCACCCCGTTATCAACCAGGATCAGCGGCACCGCCCGAACCTCGGAGTCCTTCTTCTTTGCATCTTCCTGCAGCACAGTGCATCCGTTGACCAGCACGAGCAATGCAGTTCCGACCACGCACATTGCCATCCCATGTCTCATCACGCTTCTCCTTTATTGTTCTATGTAGCTGATATAAGGATTCAGCTATGTATTATTCGTAGTCGGTTGGCCTTTTTGATTACGATAGCGACTACGATAAACGCTGCGCGTAAGTATTCAGTGAACTATGTTACCTGTAATCTGTTAGCGTGTCTTCGGTTCGTAGTAATGCAATTTACTGAACGTTCTGAAGAAGAACGGCGTACGAATCCTACTACTCATATTGACACTCGCCTCTTGCGTATGCACACCAAAACATTGCTGCCATCGCTCAACCATCTAAGATCATGTCAAAACTGTTGAAAGGAAAGAGCCCCGCTTTTCCACTTTTAACCGATAAACTTGTTAGTGTATCGCACCTCTTCATATTTGTCAATGGGGATAGCACTATATCAGAATTTTTTATTAATTCAGGGGGAATCCCCTCAGTCTTTCCTGTCGAGTGGTCGGTCTCGCATTTTTCCTTCAGGAAGAAGTGCTGATCCCAACCTCCAAACAAAACTGCGTTAGCTTTCCGGTGCCTCCGCCACCACGGCACCCGGCGTGAAGGCAAAGCAACAGAACCGGAACGAAAACCGACAGCAGTGAATCGGAACATTGTTGTCGCGTTGTCGCGCGGATTCAGGCATTGATCACTTCACCTGCTTTCCGAGTTTTTCCAGCGCTTTTTTTGCCAGCTCCTTGTCGGCGGAGCTCTGTTGTTCGGAGGCGATGAGCTTGTTGCATGCTGCGATGGCTTCCTCGGTTCGGCCAGCTGAGGCGAGGATGTTGCCGAACGCGAGGAGGGGAACGCCATACTTATTCTCCTGTACCCACTTGGCATCGACGATCTCCCTGTAGGTGTTGATGGCTTCTTCCGTCCTGCCGGCTTCGGTGAGCGTCTGCGCCGCGGCGAGGAGCTTTGCATGCACCCAACTGCACTCAGAGGGTGGAGTCATCCTGTTCAGGATTTCCAACGCCTCGTCGTACTTTTTCTGTTCCCGAAGGTAGGCGGCCAGCTTCTCGAAAGCCGCGAGCGCCTCTGGATATTTCTGCGTGCCAAGAAGTTCTTCTGCTTTGTTTTCCTGGTATTTCCTTTGGAAGTCCACTTTTAATTCTGCGGAGGAGGTCAATGCCGCCCCAAACAGCATGAACACCAGAATGTTTCTTTTCATCAGCGACCAAATAAAAACCCGTTTCATAAGATTGATGTTTTTCATAGTCTTTCCTTATTTTGAGTTCCGCGATTCTTTTTGGAATTATAACCTGTGTTCTTCATGTCTAAGCCGGGCTTCGCCCGCAACCCAAATCCGAAATTCTAATATCCCACTTCGCCCAAGGGGGCTACGAGGGACACGTCGGATCTCGGATTTTATCTACGATTAAAACACAGAACTGTAAAATAAAGAGACTAAGACGCCCTGCCCCGGCCCGAAAAATATTCCGCAGCCAAGGCGGCGACATCCGCGCTGCCCTCGATATTGCCGTCTGCGGCGAACCGGGTGATGCAGGCCGATTCGTAAAGGTTGAAGGCTGCCAGGCGCTCGTCGCCAGCAACCATGGACATCTCGCGGCCGACCCGGTAATTCCCCCCTTCGAAATTCAGGGTTCCGGTCGGGTTGAGGTAAATGACCGGGATCCCCCGCCGTCCCGCGACCCTGGTCACCCGGTCGATGAAAAGTTCAAGCCTTGATTCCGAGTCGAGCATGGGCCCGTCCTTGAGACAGACATAGTCGGCGATTCCATCTTCAATCCATTCCCGCCACTGCCACTCGACATTGGGCGGCAGCGATTGGATTTCGAAGCCCCGGCCCTCGGGCATTAACATGCCCGAGTTGACATGCACACTCAGTGCAAGGCCTCGCGCCTTGAGGAGCGCCTTGGCCCCGCGCAACAATTCCGTGTAGGACGCGCCGATCATCTCGCGGGCCAAGTCCCGGTCGATCCGCCCGCCGCAGCGCTCGAGCACCGGTTCATTGAAGCCGTACTCGTACCCCTGCGCATTATAGCAACTGTGACTGGCCGCCCGGATATTGACCCCGGCCACCCCACTTTCGATACAGTCGTCAACAACCCCCAGCCAGTAATCGCGCACCTCGGGATAAACCGGGTTCAGAATGGGCATATACTCATCGAACCCCCTGGCCACGCAGGCGGTGCCGCCATCCAGATGTTCCGGCGCATAGGGCGGGAAGAAATAATCGTCCCGGCTAGCTTGCCGCAACTTCTCCGGGTCGCGAAAAAACTCCCTCACTTCGGGATACAACCAGTACTCGCTGTATTGAAGCGTTACTTCATTAATCCCGCCACCAAACCTATTGGGATTCTGACAGCCCGGCGTAGACGGGATCCTATCCCCGGCACCATTATATATCTCGACCAGCTCGTTCTGCGTGTTGCAGAAATCGCCCGGCCCGTCGGCCAGGGAACAGCGAACATCAATGTAGCGGTGATGTTTCGGGATCGAGAGTCCGCCAAGGGTCAGGATCAGGCAATCTCGTTCCTCGCACCACCGTACCTGGCGTTGAACTAACCGCGCCTGATCAGGCCGGAAAGCGACCCGTTCCTCGATGCCGCTGGAGAAGGTGAACTCGCCCTGATAAGGTTCCAGGCGACCATTCAACTCGCCGGTCCAGATTTGCAGATGTTCCTTCTTCACCCGCGTCGGCTCCGCGCCAGCCTTGACCAGCTTGATGGTAGTGACCGCATCCCCGGGGTCGGCTGGCCCCGGCTTGCGCTTGAAACACTTGTCCCGGTGGTCCACGATAAAAGGGTCGCGCCACAAGGAGAAGGCGCCGTTCAGGTTCCGCCAGATTTTCATGCCGGCCGGCTGGGGGAAGGTATGGGGCACATGTGAGAAACCGGTTTCAAAAGGCTTGATCAGCGCGTGAACCTGCATGCCCAGCGCGCGCGCTTTTTTGGCCGCGTATGCCAGGGGGTTCTTCTCGCCGCCGAACGGTTCCCGGTAAAGCAGGTTCCAGGTATCCCAGATCCAGTCAAGCCGGTTCACGCCGAGCGAGGCGAAATATTCCAGCTTCCGGTCAAGATGCGGCGGCTCGCATCTTCTAGTAAAGGTATCATCATCGAAATCGACCGTTACATGCAATTCTTTTTTCATCTTGTTTCTCCTATGTTAGAGTTATCAGACTTTATCTGTATCCTTCGCGTAATGATGAGGCCATGTCCAGCGTGCTGCAGCCAGGCATTGGGTGCCGAGGGGTCAGGGCGCGTGGCATCATGCACATAGAGCAGAGTGTTGTCGTCCACCGCGATCATGGAGTTGTTTTGGTGACTCCCCGAATAAACCCCGTCCCACCTGATCGATGGGGTGGCGAACAATGTTTCGCTCAGGAACCAGGTGCGGCCACGGTCCTTCGAGAAATGGACCGTGCAGTCTGGCCGACCCGTGCTTAGCGCCAAAATACCGTTCTTGAGCAACACCAAATTGGGTTTTATCCCGCAGATAGGACAAATATACCTTGGCGACAAGAGTTCGGCCCTGGTCCACGTGCGGCCCCGGTCGTAACTGCGGACACAGTAAAGCGGCTTGTTGCTGCCCGCACGCAAGGCGCAGAGCATTTCGCCGTCCGGGAAGATGACCAGAGAGGGTTCGCTGAAGCCGTCGTTGGGCGCGCAATCCATCCGTCCCTTGTAGCCGGCTCCGATTTTATTGTCAGGATTGACCACAAACGAATCTTCGTCGTACTGGGATCCGCCAGGTTTTATGCTCAGGCGCGGCTCGTAGTCCGACCCGTCCACCGGCACGCCGCCGAAGGTCCAGGTGCGGCCATTGTCGTGCGACACCTGCATGAGCACTGCGGTGCGGTACCAGTTCAGGCGTTGCCAGTACTCGCGGTCCCAATCCCGGATACCGGCGGTATCCTTGAGATAAAGGGCATACACCATGCTGTACAGGGTTCCATCCTGATCCCTGACCTGCGGGAAAAGGCTGCCCCACATCAGTCGCAGACGCGACACCTCACGGATATAGGGTTCAAGATAAGCCGGCGGGGTCGTCAACATGGCTCCGCGCAGGTAGTTGCCATCCTTCTTCCGATACTCTTCCGGAGGATCGAAGGTGTCCAATCCTTTCGTCCCTGGATACTCCACGGTCGTCCAGGTGTGCCCGCTCCAAGTCCGTCCCAGATCGGACGAACGCCAGGTGGGGATTTTGTACACTCCGGGCTGGCCAGGAACTTCAAAGGCGTTGTAGAACCAGGCGGTCAGTTCGCGCTCGCCAGTCTGGTATTTCGTGCCAGACTGCATGAGCACCGTCTGCTTTTCCCAGGTCAGCCCGGCATCATGGCTCACGCGGCCGTTGGGCTTGTCAGGCAGAAAAGGAGATTCCGCATCCCACCCAAACGACCAGTTCAAATAAACAGACTGGCCGAAGCGCTGCAGATAAGGCCCCACGAAAGTCCCCTCGTCCGGCGAGTCATCCCTGGCGGCGACGATCTGCGGCGGGCCGATTTCAACCGTCACCCCCGCCGCTTTCCTGACCACAGCTTCGCTCGCCAGGACAGGCATTCCGTTGTAATTTCAGACTTCCTGATCCGCCCTAATTCTGTATTCTGTGTAACTACCTTAAATTCAATCTGTTAATTCCAGTTCTGGC
>CAIQLG010000227.1 GCA_903872565.1 uncultured Lentisphaerota bacterium
AAAGACGATGACTGTCGAACAGGTGGACATCAAGTGGGACAAGAAGAAAAAGATGACAGTCAAGATAACTGGAACTCCAGTATCGAATTCCAACACAAATGTTCTTGACCTCGCCGGCGAAGACGACGGCGCAGTTACAGGAAATATTGACACCTTCTCCCTGATATTCAACAATGCCGGTGCCGGTTTCGACAAAGTCCTGCCACTGCTGGCATATACTGGAAATAAGAAGACCAGTACCGTCATCAAGGACAAAGGCAAGCCGTCGGAGAAGACATTTACGCTTGTAAACTGGTCCGCGAAAGGGAAGAAGTAGGCTGTGACAACAAGGTCTGTAGGGCGCGATAGAATTTCAGACGGAAAAGTGAAAATAAAACCATTACCGTTACACGCGCCATCATCTGCGGCCTCGATCTCCTGGAAATCACGGGAAATTGCCCGACCTGCTTCCAATGTTGGAATAAGCTACTGTTCCGTCTTGATTTCCAATTCCCGCACCCTACTGTATCCCGGTAATACAATAACTTCAGAAGAGAACGTAACACATGCCCGATTCCGACAAGCGCGGCCACGACCAGACTTCCGCCCGGGAGGAAATCCTATCCGGCACGTACGTGTCCGACCTGACACACTTCCTGGATTCGTCGGGGAAGATATCCGGCAGAGCGCCGATGGAGGTGCGGGAGATGGCGGGTTTTCTGGTGCTCATACTGGACAAGGTGACTATTCATTTTCCAGACACAGTCAGTGGAATGGGGACGGGTGTCAGATGCCGTTCCGTGAACTGCAACGGCGAGATCATGGGCGCTCTCGAAGGCATGGACAGTCCGGTAATGTGGAGCTGTCCTGTCTGCGGCCACAATGGCACCATCTCCAACTGGCGTGACAGCCAGTGGGACAACACCGGAATAGGCGGCAATCCGTGAAGTCCAGCATTTTATTTTGGTAAGTATTCAGTTAAGTATATATTTTTCGTACTCAAAATATTGGAGAACGAAAACGACGACGATTATTACTTGTTTGACATAGTTTGGTGAATATATACTATTTTTTATGTGCTCCAAAAACACGGCGATCTTTGTCCTCTACTTTCTCTCTCAACCTCCAACGCCATGAACCAAAAAAATATTTATTTGTTGATGGATGGAATGTCCATCACGAGACGGAAACCCAGATGATTCCCATATTCATCCTGAGATGCCAATCCGCGGTGATCCGACCGGCAGTCCTCCTTGCTGTTGTGCCAGCTGCCACCGCGGAACACCCGAGACGAGACAGATGTCCCCGCAGTCTCCGACGGGTTATTTCCCCAATCAGAACAAAACTCTGACACATTGCCGCTCATATCGAAAAGTCCAATCTCATTCGCTTTCTTCTTTCCCACTTCGTGGGTGTTTTTGCCGCTGTTATCATCATACCATCCCACTTCGTCGAGATTATTGCTTCCGCAGTAGATGAATCCCTGACTCTTGTTTCCGCCACGAGCTGCATATTCCCACTCCGCCTCCGTTGGCAATCTGAAGCTGCCTTCAATCTTTGTAGAGAAAGTTTTGCACTCGTCACTGCTAATCTTTCTACAGAAAATCTGGCAGTCAGCATTGCTGATGTTATCGACAGGCAGATCCATGTCTTTGAATTTGCTCGGGTTGTATCCCATCACTTTCTCCCACTGGTCCTGCGTCACCTCGTATTTACCGATGTAGTAGCCCTTGTCCAGCCTGACCTTATGCTGGAGCGCCTTATCCCTTCCGCCTTTTTCTGATGCAGGCGGGCCAGCCATAAACTCGCCCGGCGCGACATAGACCATCTCGATCCCTGTCTGCCTTTGCCGGATCTCCGATGCCCAGTGCTCAGTGCCGGGGTACGGCTTCTTAATCATCTCGAAACTTGGAGGGATCATGACAAGTTTTGACTGCATGGAAAGAATTTGGGATTTTAAATTTGCAATTTCAGACTTATAGGAATCGGACAGGAAAGAGATGTCGTTCGAGTCCGACATCTTTTGTATAAGAGCCAGTGCGGCATCTGCCGAATCATATCGTCTATCCATGTGAAGCGACTTGTTTTCAGCATCGGAAATCAATTTCCACGCTGCATCCTTCGTTTCTTTCCAGCCTTCTTCGCTTTGCTTTTTCCGGGTTGCACCGTCCTGTGCCGCCTTCAAACAGGAAAGAGCCCTGCTGTCATTTTCATGTCCGCGGACAGAAAGCGCAGCCTTGAAAGATTTTTCGGCGTTGCCCCAGTCTTTTTGTTTCAGAAAATTATTTCCTTCTCCGACGAAATTATTAAACTTGCTTTTCCGTTCCAGAGTGAGCAAGCCAAATTCTGTCGCCTTGATGCCTTTTTGAGCCTCCTTGTTATTGGCATAGCCGGGGACCTCGAGTGCTTTTCTGAATGCTGTTGCCGCGCTAGTCCATATTTTCTTGTTTAAGTATTTAGCTCCCTCATCCATTGCCGCATCGAACTTTGTCTTCCGATCCAGAATCAATTCGATTTGATCTATCTCCATGACTGCAATCTGCTCGTTCTCGTATTCGGGTATTTTCAGGGCGGCGTGGAAAAATTTCAAGGCTTCGACATAGTCTTTTGAACCCAAGGCCGTTCTTCCATCGGAGATTGCCTTGTCATGTTTTGCCTTGTTATTGATGTGAAGCTCCTCGAAATAATCCTGACATTTTTTCAGCCACTCACAGGCTTCGCTCTCATTTTCATATCCCGGAATAGAAAGTGCAGTCATATAAGCCGTCTTTGCGGCAAACCAGTCTTTCTTCCCAATAGAATGTCTCCCTTTTTCCAAGGCATCGTCAAACTGCTTCTTGCGCTCAAGGAATGTCCGAGCTTCGTCCAGGGACTTTTTTATGGTGTCGTCATCATCGTGGACAGGAACCTTCAGCGCCAATTCGAAAAACTTGACAGCCTCCCCGTATTTTCTGGCAGCAAAGGCGGCTTGCGCCTGGTCACAGTCAGACTTATACAATCTGTAATACGAATACCTGATTGTGGCAAATAACCCCATGATAACCATAAAAATTATTGCCACGACCATGGCCGTTGCCCTAAGCTCCCTCATCCTTTTAAGTCGGGAAATCTCCTCAATCTTCTCGTGGATCTCCACCTTCAAATTGATGCCTTCCTTGTCGCAGGGAATCTCTGCAAGAATCTCCTCGATAATACCGAGAGACTTTGAATACTCCTTCTTCTCGAACAGTTCCCTGGCACTCATATTCTTATGCACGGCATACGCCTTCAGCAGGTCCTTTTCCAGCTCCACGTATTCAGGCGTGTCGGAATGGTCGGAAATAAGCTTGGCAAGCAGGCTCTTTGCGAGTCCAAAGTCAGCCTTTTCAATAACACTCCTGACATTCTCCAGGTTTTGAGCGACAATTTTCCTTTCAATCTCCTCCTTCATCTGGAGAAACTCCTTGTTGGCAGAGTCTTTTTCAAGGATGCCGCTTATGATATCCCGAGCCTTTGAATATTTCTTCTCCTCGGAAAGTTCATTCACAATCTTTTTCCCAAGCTTGAAATGCTCTTTCAGCATTTCCTTTTCCAGCTCCAGATATTCAGGCGTGTCGGGTTGTTCGGAAATAAGCTTGTCGAACATATTCTTCGCCAGTTCAGAGTCCACCCCGCTAAGCGCGAGAATCTTTGTCCTGTTTTGTTCGACAATACAACTTTTGATCTCCTCCTTCAACTGGATGGACTCAGCATCGTCAGGGTGTTCTCCAAGTATTTCCTCGAGAACATTGAGAGCATTCGGATATTCGTTCTTCTCGAACAGTTCTTTCACCATCATCTTTTTCTGTTTGATCTGCATACGGCTTATTTGACTCCAAAAAAGTTTATTACTAATTCATCATTTCTTTATTTTACTTTTGCTCCGAAAGAACGGCACCTGACAAAAGACAGATAGGACGAAACTGAAGACTTACCCTCATGGAACGCGCCCAAATCATCGATCACCCCCTGACGTGGCGGAGATTTGTCTCCAAATGTCCCATTTTTGTTTTTCCATATCTGTATCTCCTCCTTTGTCACGATTAGCATCTTCTTCTCCTTGAAAAGAAAGATCCCGATGGACATGGTTTTGAAAAGAAGATCGTCAGACGCAGAGTAGTTCTTCGGCCCCAGATATTTTTTATGTCTTTGTGATTACATCATGGGCTATGAACATCTGTGGCAGATAACAGGGAAATCCGAGCTGCAGATAAGCTTTCTACACCAGTCAAAAACAAAGAAATGTGGCATATTCGACACGCCGTATATTTTTGCAATATTCTGCGTACGATCATGGAGATATATCCAGGGGGATTTTGGTCGTTTCACTTTTTCTTCCATATTTCTAAAACTGTCTTCGGGATAAGTGTTGGGACTGTTTGAACTGACGGCAACGAAGATTACTCCGGAATCAGCGAATTTTTCTGCAGTCTGTCTTGTGACTTCGCCTGAACTCGTGACAAAGTGACAGTGATTGCAGGTGAAAAATACGGCAAGAACTGCAAAGTCATTGAAGTCTTCCAGGTTGTATGTTTTTCCATTTACCGAAGGCAGGGAAAAATCAGGTGCTTTTTCTCCAATTTTCAGCGGATAGGGCATAGCGAACTCATTTCATCATAAGCATGTTGCATACATCCTCTCTGGCTCGTCAAACAATCACGACGCTGTTGACAGAACCGAACGCATTGGGCTCGAATCCTGCGGCTTTCAGATCCGGAACCCATTGGCCGTCAACGATAAACTTGTACTGGTATTCACCAGGCACAAGATCCATGACTGCCCGGAATTCATCTGCCGTCCTTGTCATTGGTTCCGGATTCCAGTTGTTGAAATCTCCGGCCAGGCAGACCTCCCCTGTTTCCACTTCGGCAGGCCAGATGAATATCTGAGTTTTTTTTGCCGCCTGTTTTTCATCATGGACTGATGAGCACCTGCTCGTGGAACACTCCCTCGGCGCTGTCTTCTTATGCATTTTTTTCATTGCTGTCTCCTTTTTGACTTTTATTTTTCGCACAATATTCCTTGAAGATGAGATAATTCCCTTCTCAATCATCCTTTTATCCCGTGTCAGTTATTCAATGATCTTGTTGTTAATTATAAGACAGGTGAATATCCTGTTCAAGAGGCCTGACGTAATGCTAATCATAAACTAACGGATGATAAGATATCATTGTCGCAAATGTCTGCAGAGATAGTATTTGCAATCAAACACAAGGGTAATCTCTTATGGACTGTTGAACAAATATACCTTACAATTGCAATACTATTTTTTAACGATCTCCTAACAAAACATTCAAAATAAATTCTTGATTTTTATCTTGTAGAACGGTATTTTCATAGTCAGAGTAGCTATGATACACACAGTACAGTATGCACAAACAAAACATAAGACAAGGCCGGTCCGATGGAAATGGAAGAACACCTTCGAAAAATCGTCCAGATAAGTTTGAGCAGCACTCCGGAGGACATGCTTAAGACATCGCTGGAAATCTGCATCGAGATATCCGGAGGCTGTTCCGGCTCGATACTCTGTGAAGAAGGGCCATTTCTCCAGTTCATTTTTTCCGAGGTTCCTGAGCTTATCGGTGTTAGGGTGCCTTTCGAGAGCATTGCCGGCTCGTCCTTTGCGAGAAATCTGGCGATATATACGCATGCGCCGTCTGACAAAAGGCATTTCAGAGGCGTGGACACACATCTTAAGAAATCAACGAACTACCTGCTCAGCATTCCGATCCCATCGATCCACAGCAGCGTTGCATCAGGCCGGAAGGCGAAGAACGCCGGCGTCCTGCAGATACTTTTCGACAAGGATGCCTTTCCGGAGTTGGACGTTGCAAATGGAGCAAAGGAATTAGACCTCGGTGACTTCAAGGAAAGCGTGATGTACGGCAGCAGGTTCAAGAACGTCTTTCTGGTCCTGCCACTCCTTGCCCTCGGAATGGAAGTGATGAATCTCAGACAGACCTCCTACCAGGTCATACATGAGCTCAAGAACAAGATGATATCCGCAGGCTCCTGGATCGGATGTCTGAAGGAGGACGTGTTTGCCCAGTCTCCGCAACTGTCTGAAAACGAAGAAATAATGGAGGATTTTGCAATTTCGGAAGGCTCGATCCGGGAGGGGGCTGAAATGGCGAAATCATATCTCCAGCTAACAAAGCTCTATACGCCTAACTTCAGCCGCACAGACATAAATGCGCTGCTTAAGGAGATGGTCGCATCGGCGGAGGCGCTCGCCGGCGAGCTGGGGCTTGCGAATTTCGCAGCTGTCGCCGAACTTGGCGAAGGCATCGGGGAAAGGGAGCTCGACGGGGGGAAGCTCAAGATGGCCTTCTTCAACATATGCAAGAACTCCCTGGAAGCCCTTCGTGACAATGGAGTCGATAATCCCCGCATAAGTATTTCCTCTTCGGACAGGGACGGACGCGTCGAGGTTGGACTGAAGGACAACGGTCCGGGGATGCCGCGCGAGATAGCCGACAACCTCTTCATTCCGTTCAAGACGAAGAAGGAGGGGGGGACAGGACTGGGGCTGACCATCACAAAGAAAATAATCGATCTCCATTCCGGGACAATCTCCTGTTTTACAGGACAGGAAGGCACGGAGTTCATAATAATCCTATGAGAAATTAAAGAAGGAATATGAAGGCCATGGAAAGATCTCCGGCATTCCCATAATTGTGCTGTCCTCGACAAGCGGTGAAAGCGGGATTTTCTTCATGAAGAAAACCGTCCACGACAGCAAGTCCGGATATCGTCCGCTTGTGGCAATCGCGAAGGAGAACTGCAAGGACAGCAGGAAATATGATGGCATCGGCGAAAAGAACCTCATCGCTTGGCTCAAGCATTTTGCCAAGAAGTAGGGCGGTCATGGGCCATAAATGATTACAATGAAATAAGAGGTGCTACTATGCAGCCTATTGGCAACAAATCAACAACCTGCGCTAAATGTGGATATCGTTACAATTTGGAGGAGAAGTTCATGGGCACGCTGGTGACCTGCCCCCTCTGCCGGGACAAGTTTTTTGCAACGCCCAGGATTTTGTAAGGGAGAAAAGCGGCTTGGCAAACATCGGCACTGCAACTTTCTCCAATAAGTTCAACATGGCCTTCGATTTGAAACAAAGGATTTGTCAGATCAATACTACTATCCAAATACTTAGGCCGGGGAAGAATAAGCCTTCCGACAAGGGAATCTCTGTTAGCATGAAATACCTTGGCGATAACAAGTTTGAATATGTTAGTTATTCCATGGATATGGAAGATTGACAGATCCAACCCTGTTTCTGATAAATATTTGCCCGAGCCTGGGAGCGTAGAATTGTTTTCTAACATCCGTGCCGCACTGTATCAAAATTAATAAAAAACCCCGCCCATAGGACGGGGTTTTCCGATTTTCAATAAAATTCCCATCAATTGCCAGGCTTCATCGTCGCATCCAGATCCGTCTTTATATTTTCAGGGATGATTCCGTCTATGACATCTTCCCAGAAGAACTTGAATTTACGGACAGAAGGATTATTGATTATGCCATTGAAGGTATCACCTTTCTTGACGAGAAATATCCAGTTGACAATTATCTTGCGTTCGGCGGCTTCCTTGGCAGTCAACTCATTTGCGGGTTTCCGGACGATCTTGTCAAGTTCACTGGTTACACTGCTCAGTTTCTGGAAGAGTTCATAGCAGATCACATTATTGTCGATCTCTCGCTTTATGTCATCGGCAAGCGTTTTTGCAAGCTCCTTGGCAACATATTCATCTGAGATGGCCTTGGCCGATTCGCTTATTGGTTTTTCATTATCCCTGAGGACTTTGAGAAACTGCGGGAAGATATCGGTCTTTATCTGGGCAATGAGCAGTTTGGTATTCTGGTTGATGACGTCCTTGATCATGTCCTCGGCCTTCGGAATCACATCATTTACAGCTTCAACGGCCTTGTCCGCAATAAACGGGGCGTTTTTCCTTGCCTTATCAAGAAGAGCCTTGTCCAGACCCGGAAGTGAATCCTTTATCTTGTTCTTCACTATCGCTGATACCGCATCAGGAGTCGCATACTCCTTGATCTTTGCGAAAATTATTGACGTGTAAGCGATTACGAAGATTACGAGTATACCATAGATTATCGCATAAAGCCTTGTCGTGTTTTCCGCCTTGTTCTTTTTTTCTCGCACGGCCTTTGTAAGATTTTCCAGAGTTTCAACAAGTTCCATGTTGTTATTGTTCATTTTACACCTCCTTGGGTTTCAGCAACCTTGTTACCTTTTATCGGATTTATCTCGTATATTCCAAGCTCTAGAAATGATTCAAGTATCTCAAGCTTGATGTCATCAGTCTTCATGCCTTCCAGCCTGGTCGTATCCTCAAGGTACGAGAATTTTTTTATTGTATTCTCTGTCTTCATGAAGTCATTATATGCAAGTGTAAACCTGTTTTCCAGGGTGGTGGAGAGATGTTCCACGAACACGTCTTCCGCAGCCTTTAACGACTTATCCAGCTTTTCGGCCGAGACGGTTGGATACTTAGTCTGGATTTCCATTTCAACCTCAGCCAGCGAATCAGCCAGTGCTTTTTCCAATTCGGTCTTCACGTATTCCTCCACATGAGTCTTGAGGTTGTCTAAAACCTTCTCTCCCTTGCCCTTGAAGGATGGAAGCTCCTTTTTGAATCTTGCGACAACTTGATTTGTCAATTCTGGCAAGACCTGTTTTATAAGGTTTTCCTCTATTTGCTTCACATCGGGATCTCTCATCAGATCCTGCATGTCCTGCCCGAATCTCTTTTCGAACTTGTCAAGACTTTCCGGTTTCATCAGGCTCCTGGAGAAATTCCAGATGTTGAATGTGAAGAAAAGAACCGCAAAAAGCATGACCAACAGCCCGACCCTGGCGATCAGAGCCTGCTTTTTCGTCGCCTTCTCAATCTCGACAAGATCAGCTTTCAGCATTTTAACATTGGACAGGAGTTCTCCTACTCCTACTCCGTTTAATTTCTTATCAGAATCAGCCATTATTCTATCTCCTTAATTTTTAGGTTTTCAAGCCAGCTGCAGAATCCCAAACATTTAAGAGATTTGACGCTTCCAAATCCCTTGTTACATACTTTATCTCTGAAAATCTCATCTTCCTTATTGACGCGGACATACTATATTTTTGCCATAAGATTCCTTTCTTTTTTTTAATTCATAAGCTTCTTGCAAGATGCCATATTTCAGTACTTCCATTAAACTTGAGAAAACATTATAAGCGTGACATATTAGGTTTTTGCGAATCTAATATTAATTGATGGTTAATCTCACGCCGGAACCCTGGGGAAGTCTACAATTTCGAGTATAAGCACAAAGTCCTATCGAAGGAGCATAGGTAACCGAATACTTACGATTAAGCACTGCGTTCAGTTCAGGAGTTTGCCGATCTCAACCGTAAACGTGAACCATGATTTTCAGATGGGGGAGTATTATGGCTTCCATTACAACCAGCCGAATATTTCAACCGTCAACGGAGTTTCCTACGGTAATGACGGAGATTACTGGTTTACCTATGGCAATACTCTTTTCATGGTTTTGAACAGCAACACCGAGAGTGCCGCCACCCACCGAAAGTCCCTGGCGCTCCCGAGTATTCCCGATGTCAACAGGCATTATAAAATATAATTAATATTTTAGAGGCTACACTTATAAACTGTATTATTTATATATGGTTTATCATTAAATACTTATGATGTAGCCTCAAAAATAAAGCTGGAAGATCCGTTAAGATTAACAGCAATTCATTTTTCCTTCCGCCGGAAATGCGGGTCAGAGTTTACCAATGCAGAACTAACAATAATCTAGCCGGGCACAAACGGGAATTTCTTGCATTGACAGCCTTCTTGTTATATTTGTTCAATCAAGGTGTTTTCATGAAAAATAAAAGTAACAAAGAGGAGACAGCAATGCAAATGAACTACGATGGTATTGGGACAGGCAGGTTAGATGTTATGAATTCGGCATCCATGAGATCTCTCATCATGCGCCGCAACGAGAGGAACATCCGGAAATTGGAGCAACTTGGAATCCTGGACAAATTTGTCAAGGAAAACAATGGCACTTGGGATCACCATACGTGGGTTGATTTATGCGAACTGATTGAAAAGCAAAATCTGGGACCTATTGATTTTGAAAGGGTGGGGCTGATTATCGAGGGGAAAAAAGCCGAACTTCTCTTTTCCCGTCAAATGACTTGTGAACAGCCGGAACATGCGAATTTTACCACTTAACAAGAAAACGTATTGAAGGAAGACTAAATGGTGACGCTTCAAACTGACAGCAGAACATTTTCTTTAAGCGGAGAAACTCTCGGTGACAAGGATATCTTGGTTGGGAAAATGATCGGAAGCGGAGGGATGGGAGATGTTTACAAGGCTAAACAACTCTCATTGCACCGGGATATTGCTGTAAAAATCATAAGACGGGACATGGGCCGTCAGGAGGATGCAAGAGCTTCTTTTTTAAGAGAGGCGGTCGTGACTGGAAATCTCGAACATCCGAATATTGTCCCAATATATGATGTGGCGGAAACAAGCAACGGCCACCTCTATTACCTGATGAAAGAGATAAAAGGCGATTCATGGGAAAAGGTCATGAAAAAAAAGAGTCTTGGCGAAAATCTGGAAATACTTCTGAGTGTATGCGATGCCATCGCATATGCGCACAGCAAGCACGTGTTGCACAGGGATTTAAAACCGGGAAACGTGATGATTGGAGAGTATGGTGAGGTTGTTGTCATGGACTGGGGGATCGCGGCAACCACTAAAATAGCAGAACATTCAACGTTGGAAGTGGCGTTCAGGGCGGAACAGCTGACGGCTGAATCCGATCTGGCGGGGACCTTGGATTATATGTCTCCTGAAATGGCCGTGGGGGATCCGGGAAAAATAGGACCGGAAAGCGACATCTATCTTCTCGGTGGAATTCTCTTCTGTATAGTTACAGGGGTGCCACCGCATCCTTACTATGCGGATATGTTGCAAACGATTGCGGCCGTATCGGCAAATATGATACGTTCCACAGACAAGAAGGGGGAGCTCGTTGACATCGCACTCAAAGCCTTGGAGACAGATCCCAGCAACCGTTTCAGTTCCGTGAAGGAATTTCAGGACGCCATACGTGAGCATAGAACCCATTCTGAGAGCATTTCACTTTTCGAAATAGCCTTGACCGACTATGGAAAGGCACTGGAGTCAAATTCATACGAGGATTTTTCCCAGTCCATTTTCGGGTTCAAGGAATCACTGAAGTTGTGGCCCGGAAACCATAAGTCCTGTGAAATGATCGACAAGGCCATATTTTCCTATGCGGAAAGCTCTTTCAACAGAGGGGACTTTGATCTTTCTCTTTCGCTTCTAGATCCGGATATTCCCGAGCATGCGGCTCTTGCTGAAAGGGTTGCAGTCGCAAAATTGCACAGGTTGGCTAGGAAGAGACGCATTAAGATGCTAACCCGTATTTCAATAGTTCTTGCGATGGCGTTGGTTGCCATACTTTCAGGTTCATTGGCAATAATATATGCCGAGCGGAAAGAAGCCATTGCCGCCAGGGACAGAGCGGTCAAAGCCGAAAGGAAAACCTCGGCGCTTCTGGCAGTGATCCGCAATCCGGAAGAAAAGATATATCGCTGAATTCAGTCTCATCAAGATTTATTCTTTTGCTAATTTACCGCTAATATACTGAAGCCATATTCTATCCGTAAAGGAAAATCAAATTCCGAATATTTATACAAACGTAAAACCAAAACTAAAGGAGATAAAAAAATGTCTACAAATGAAATCGGTGAAAAGATCTATTACAGCGATGCCTTCTCAAAGGTGACAAACATGAGGGTGACCTGCAACCACATTACTGTGCCTGTCGAGAAAATTAAGAGCGTGTATGTGAATTTCAGGATAGAGTCGTTTTGTTTCAGTGTTATTGTCTCCCTTTCTTCACTTACACCTTTTCTGTTTTTGGGTTTTATGCCCGAGCGTGTCAAACCTGCCATTTTGGTTTTAGAACTCATATTAATTGCCGCCTCAACGTTGTGGACCATCGTGGTCTATAAGAACTACACTGAACTGGTTGTGAATGTTGGCGGCCGTGAACTGGTAATTGTAAGCACGCACATGAGAAACAAGGACTATGTATGTAAATTGTCGGACGCGATAGGCGATGCCATTTCCGGTGAAAATAAATACCAGAAATTAAAGAAGTCCGGGGAGATTGACTCATTCGCGACTTTCAACCCGTCGGAAACATTCCGCCTGAAATTAATGCTCGACGACTACGAGAAGTTGAAATCCATGCGAGAAGAGCTACTCAAGGCAAAAAATGGATGAGCGTTAGATCTTCAGGAGTTCGAATCCGCCCTTGTCGTGTTCCACCACGGCAGAACAGAACTCCGTCCAGCATCCGCAATTGAGGTATCTTATTCCATGCAGATTCTTGTCCTCTGTCATGTGGATGTGTCCAACAATAACAGTGTTTATCCCGGATCCACTTTGTTTCGCTGACTCGATGACCAATCGCTCATAGTTGTTGACAAACTTGACCACATTCTTGACCTTGGTCTTGAGATAGAGCGAGAGAGACCAGTCGTCAAACCCCGCCATTCTGCGGAATCTGTTCAATATGAAACTGATAATGAGAGCCCATGAGTACATCGCGTCACCGAGCCAATATAGCCACACGAGCTTTCTTATGGCTCCATCAAGCTGATGCCCATGCATCACCAGACATTTCTCCCCGTTGAGCCCCAGATATATGTCCCTCTCCTTGATCTTGACATTTCCGAAATACTCCTTGTCAAGGAAATCGAGATAAATGTCGTGATTGCCGATTATATATGTTATTTTGACGCCTTTTCTAGCGAGCCTGAGTATTTTCTGGATGACAGTGTTGTGTGTATCATCCCAGTAGAAACTGTGTCTTCTCACGGCGGACATGTCAACGACATCCCCGACGAGATATATGTTGTCGAATTTGTTTTCCTTGAGAAAGTCCAAAAGTTTTTCGGTCTGGGATATTTTTGTCCCAAGGTGTATGTCGCTGATAAAGACGGTTCTGAATTGCATTTGGTAGTATCCTTAATATTTGCAGTATTTTTTGTATGGGACTAAGTTTTCCACGGTCGGGGAAACGCCTTTCGGCACTGGTAGAGACGGCTCGCCGAGCCGTCTGCAGCGCTTTCGGCGAAAGCGCCCTACCAAAACATATACAAAAACATTTTTCACGCCATGCTAAGCGGCGGATCAGGAAATCTGAAACTATCGTCAGTAGGCGTATGGGGCTTCGTCAACGCCTTTTTTCTGCGAGTCGAAGAGGTACTGGTCGAACCCGTAGTCGTTCTGGTCAATAGGGCCGGCCTTGACTCCGGTCTTGTCAAGCTTGCCCTTGAGTTCTTTCACGTCGTCCGCGACATTCTGTGGAAGAACGGAGTCCGGCATCACAGGCACGCATTCGAGTACAACCACGAGTTGTGAATTCTTCGTGACTTCGGATTCGCTGCTCAGCGCCCATCCGACCAATGGAAGATCCCCGAGCCACGGCACTTTGTTTACACTCCGGACAACATTTTTCTTTTCGAGGCCGCCGATGACGAACTTGTTGCCTTTTGTTCCCACCATCACTTTTGTACTGACTTCACTTTTCGAAGTCCTGGGATGTCCCTCGTCCGTGAATCCAATCAGGCTAGTGTTGGACATTTCAATCCCGAGTGTGGCGGCATCGCCGCAGACGATCGGCTTCATCGAAAGTTTGAACCCGTATCCGTTTACCGCAGTGTCACGTTCCGAATCCCTGTACACGGCATATCCCTGATCTGTGCTCCAGTTGGTCTGGGGTACCCAGCTATAGGTATATACGGTTGCGGCAACTGGGGCTCCTGCGGCTGTCGCGTCGGCCGCGACCATTGTCGTGGCAGCTTTTTCGAACACGACATTAAAGATGTTGTTGACTTTGTATCCGATGTTTTCCCTGTTGTTTGTGTTTCCCGCCGCATCGCGGACATCCCTGAGACGCACGAAATAGGCACCCTGCGCCTGGGCTTCCTGCTCGTTTATCTCGACCGTGTAGATGTCCCTGATTCCATCATTGAATTTCGAAATCATGATGTCGCCTCGGAAAAAACCAGCAGGAGGAACTGCGGCACCGACCGTGCCGTCATTCCATGTGATTGATATCTGCTCGCCGTGAGCATCGGTCGCGGAAAAGCGGTAGCGATTGTTTGAAAGACCTGTGTTGTCATTCACCGGCGGATTTGCACCGGCCGGAAATACGCGGGCATCAGTTACTCTCTGGTAGCTCATGAGATTGTAGTCTGGAATTTTCTTCCCGTCCTGGAATCCGGGGATCTTGACAAGACTTTCAATGTATCCTTCCTGATTGTTCTGGAGGCTGAGCTGTCCGGACGTTATGATGCTCGCCTTGCTCTTCGCCACAAGGAAGTCAAGATATTTGGTGTTCCATTTCGGCGAGAATTTCACGAACTGTGTATGCGAGTCGGAGATGGCCGGAATGCTCGGCGTATTGTTCACAAAATCCCATCCGTGCCCGTAGCGGCTGGCGACCGCGAAAAGATCCCTGCCGGGGCCGTTTTTCCAGGCCTGGAAGTCAACACCGAGGTTCCCGTCATTCTCAGTGTCGAGCTCGTAGATGGTGTATTTCACGTAGATTTCCGAAATCGGCACATCATACTGCTGGATCATTTCATTGATGTTTTTCACACTGTAATAAGGTACATACAAGAGCAGCCCGTTCAATTCTGTGTCCACAAAGTACTTGTCTTTGCCAGCATCGAGCTCGACAGGATCATTTTTCAGGTTGAACCCCACATTTACAAGTTTCTCCGAGAGCCAGGCCGAACTCGTGTATTTTGGGAAGTAGGCATAAGTGAATGTCCCCGAGGCTGATATGAGTTCAGGCTTGTCAAGCTGATCAATGATTTCATCGAAACTCATGCCATTCTGCTGTTTCATGAACCTGTAGTCTTCTGCGGAAACTATTAGGGCGCCGGTACCATCATTGAACTTTATGCATTCCACCTTCGACCTGTCCGGATATATCCTGTTCATCATTGCGGCTGTCCTGAGATATGGGCGCAACTCCTCGGGATCAGCATGTTTCATTATATAGACCTTCGTTACAATATCAGGGTCGTTGTTGGCATTGATAAAATGAACATTCTTGACGTCATCCTTCACATTCACTATGAGTTGCGGCTGGAGCTGGCTCGGTATCGGTCCAGGTGTCGGATTTCCGGTGTTGTTCGCGGCGAAAATACTGCTTCCAAGCAGAACGGATAAAAATGTGGGAAGTATTGTTTTTTTCATTTTGTCACCTCATTCTTTATATTTATTTTTTTCCCCATCGGATCAACTGTGCTGATATTGCCTGGATGGCTTCTCATCATTTCGGATGCCTCCACAAGCCTTCCCGCGAAATCCGTCAGATCGGCCTCTATATTGGCCGCAGAGATTGAAACTGTAAGATAAATCTTCGTCTTGGATTTTGATTCAGTAGCCGCACCGACAAGATATTTGAATCCCGGGATGTCGCCTAGGAAAGGCATTCCATTGTACTGTTCTACAATCTGATCTTTGTCGAAAGTTGCGAGAAGTTTTTCTCCTCCTGTCGAGACGCTGGCCCAGGATCTGAACGTATATGAGTTCTGTGCGTCCGTGCCGTTGCTTGTCTTTTCAACAGTGTCAACTGCGGTCAGGACATACCCGAATTCCATGCTTGTCGGATTCGCCCCATTCTCCCTGACAGCATCCTTTTCCCCCTCTGAGCCGCCGCGGAAGTTTATGACAGGTTTTCTAAGGTAGAAATAGAAATCCATTCCGGCGGACTTGACAAAAGTGTTCTGATCCTTGTCCTTCACAATGTCCTGGTAGCTCGGCGTGAAACGTATCTTGTATTTGGCCTTGCTGAAGTCGTTGTTGCCTGGATCCGCATAGAAATCGTTCACCACGGTGATTGATGACGATGTGGCGATTTTCGCCTTGCCCTTCTGTGCCAGTAGTCTTATGAATGTGGCATCAATCTGCGGGGCCACCATGAACCCGCCCCAGGTGTGGGACACCTTCGAGGCTATGTCAAGCGAATTTGTCACATTTGAGATGTTTGTGAAGGAGTCGAACTTGAGAAAGTCGAGCCCTGATGCGAAAAGATTGGCTCCAGGACCATTCTTCCAACTTACATAGTCTATGCCAAGTTCCTTGAGGTCATTGTCATTAATCTCATACAAATTAAGTTTGACTTCAAGCTGGGGAACCGGCCTGTCGAATATCGCATACCAGTCGTATGATTTCTTGCCGTCTGAAAACGAGTCTTTCCAGTAGTAGAAGCTGTTGACGGTATCCATAAAGTATTGGCCGTCCTCGCTGCCGACTGTGGGGCCAAGTTTAACGAGCGCAGGCTCGAAACGGAATCTGGGATAATATGTGAATCTGTAGATTCCTGAACCATCTATGAAGGAGCCATACTTGTCAAGTTTGCCAGATCTGTCAAGTTTTGCAACCATGTCGTCAACGAACGGGATCATGTCAACCCCGGTATTGACTATGAGATATTCTTTGCCATCCTTATTATATTTACATCTTTCGACAGTCGAATAGGAGTAATATCTCTGGACGGCACCAAGAATCCAAGGGGTAATATCAACTGCTTTTGCGCTTTTAAGATCGTATACCTTCGTGGTCATGTACTTCTGATCCCTGTCCTCCAGAAGCCTGACCTGCCTCACCGCCTCGCTGTCTCTCGTGACCCTGAAGTTCGGATCCGCACTGTTTTTCCCCGGGACGACTCCGCCCTCCTGGGCTCTGATGATTCCGGCCGCCAGAACGCTGGCGACTGCGAGCATCATCGTGATGATTTTCCTTTTCATCTCTACTCCTTTTAGTTTTTAGTATGGATTGATTTTTTATATTTTCCGCCCTAACGCCAGGTACAATATATGGGAATTGTTAGGAAAACATTCGGAAGAGTTTAAATTTATGTAAAAAAAGAATAAATGTGAACCGCATTCAAAAATATGCATGACTTGGAGGAGCAGACAAAGCATCCGCGCGCCTTTTGGCGAAGTGATAACCATTTGCTATCCTTTACCCTGCGCTTTCGTCATCGCCGGCGCAAACACCGGAGCATTGCCCATCCTCAGCACAGGAGTCTACTTCTTTGGCAGTGTCACAATGATCGTCTCATTATTACGGTCAACCTTCATTCCCTCATCATTGACTGGGCCGGGCAATGTGATTGCCTGCTTCGAATCCCCGGATGCCGCGATCTGTAGTTGGTTGCCCTTAACCTTTATTTTCACATCTGACAAGTTGTGGTCGGGCAAATAGAAATGCACTATATATTTGCCATCCAGATCATCAATTTTCACCATTGATCCGAACGACGGCTTCTGAATGATGGATATGTCTTCCCCCGGGATATCGACAAGTACGTCGCGAGTCATTTGATCCATGCGGTCCTGCATCAGTTGCAATTCTTTAATGATATGCTTATCCCTGTTTTTTATTTTTTCCTCAACGGTGACGGCATTCTCCAAGTGCTTGGGCAGGGTAACCACAAATATCCCCTCCTTGTGCTCGATTTTCATCTTGCTGGCCTCGACAGGGGCTGTAATCGGAATGTCCTGCTCGAATGGACTTTCCGCATTCTCCACCGAAGATATGTGCAGTACGCCATTGTCATAGGTGACTTTTACTTTAGTCTCGTCGCATATGCGTACCACATAGGCATCCTTGTTTTCCCTTACATCCATTAATGAACTGAAAGCGACTCCCTTCTCATGCTTTCCGTGAAGTTTCGCACAGGTTTCTTTGAATACATTGTCCAGGTTGTTTTCGAGTTTCTGACATTGCTCGGACAAGGGGGTGGCCGATGCCTGCTGAGTTTGCTCCTCTGCCGAAAGAACGATCGTAAGGAACGGTGCAAATCCGGCCAACAGAATTGACAGTGTGCTCTTTTTCATCTTTTCAAATCCTTTCCTATGTTGATTTATGATTACATGATTCCGTGACGGTCTTGTCGAGCATCATCTCTTTTTCCATTTTCATCTGGGAAATATACACCGGAATGCCATTTATGCCATTTGGGCGAACAATTTCCAATATTCTTTCCTTGTATTGTCTTTCTTCCAGATTTTATGGATAATAAATCCATTTTTTGGAGTCGGCTTTCATTTTTTATCTGTGAATTGGAATTTAAAAATCAGGAATTGCGATTATACTATGCTGAACACGAGTTAAAAAAAGAGGATCAATACATTGAAGATAAAAGTCAGGGATAGCAGACTGAATGGAACATTCCCTCTTCCAGGATCAAAATCTCACACGATAAGGGCGGTGGCGTTCGGGGCGCTTGCCGAGGGAACTTCGGAAATCCGGAATCCACTGGTGTCCGAAGACAGCCTTTCGTCGCTAAACGGAGCGGAAGCTCTTGGCGCACAGGTTGAAAAACTCGGAAGCCTCTGGAAAATCCGTGGCAACGGAGGAATAATCAGGCTGTCGCGCAAACTCCTTGACATGGGGAATTCCGGGACTTCCCTCAGGATTTTCAGCGGATTGGCCGCGCTTGGATGCGAGGAAATTTCATTTGACGGCGACAGTTCGCTCCGGACAAGGGTGATGGCGCCTCTTCTCTCCGCCTACGAACAGATGGGGGTGTCAGTCAAATCCACGGGTGGAGGTTTCTGTCCCCTTTCCGTGAAAGGTCCAGTGCGTGGCGGGAAAGTCGAAATTGAGTGCAAATCCTCGCAGTTTTTAACAGCTCTGCTGGTGTCTTTGCCTCTGGCCAAGGGTGACACTGAAATCACTGTTACTAAACTGAACGAGGTTCCATACGTGGAGATTACCCTTGACTGGCTTTACAGGATGTCTGTCAGATATGAAAAATCAAATGATCTCAAATGGTTCAAGATATATGGAGAGCAGAAATACGGAGCTTTCAAGTTTTCCGTTCCAGGGGATTTTTCAACCGCCACATTTCCGCTTGTCGCGGCAGCTGTCACTGGCGGTGAAATCCGCCTCGAAAATCTTGATTTCAACGACAGGCAGGGAGACAAGGAGGTCTTCACTTATCTCGAAAAGATGGGGGCGGAAATCATAAGAGGTCCGCAAATGACCACCGTGAAGTCAAAAGGTATGCTTCGCGGAATTGAGATGGATTTGAACTCGACTCCGGACGCGCTTCCGGCGCTTGCCGTCGCAGGATGTTTTGCGGAAGGACAGACGGTCTTGAAAAATGTCCCGCAGGCAAGGATCAAGGAGACCGACAGAATTGCCTGCATGACTTGCGAACTTCGCAAAATGGGAGCCGACATTACAGAACTCGAGGACGGAATGATAATCCGTAAGTCCCTTCTCAAAGGTGCCGAACTAGAAGGCCATGGCGATCACAGGATCGTGATGTCGCTCGCAATTGCCGGAATGTTTGCGGAAGGCGAAACGACTATCAACGGTGCCGAGGCGGCATCCGTCACATATCCTGAGTTTTTTAAACACTTCCAGAATGCGGGAGCGGACTTTCGCAAGATGGAGAATTAATCTCTTCCTTGATTCTTCAAATACAGGAGTTAACGTATTGCCCGACCACAGGATGCTTCAAGCGTAATGCTGGTCTCCGAAGATAAGAAAAACATAACTCAATATATTTAAAGGAATTGCATGAAAAAAGAAATAAAGATCGGGGTTATTGGGACTGGCGGCAGAGGAACCATTTCGCAGTGCGCACACCTTCCGGAAAAAGGATTCAGGGTTGTCGCCGGAGTTGACCTCACTGATGAAAAGCACAAGGAATTCAAGAAGTATATCGGAGAAGACGTCTTCTTCTCAAAGGATTACAGGGAACTCCTTAAGATAAAGGAGCTCGATGCAGTTTTTGTGACCTCTCCAGATTTCCTCCACGAGGAACACGGAGTTGCAGCGCTCAAGGCCGGGAAAGCCATCTACCTTGAAAAGCCTATGGCCATCACCGTCGAGGGCTGTGACAGACTTCTGGAAACCGCCTACACGACAGGTTCGAAACTCTACCTCGGACATAATATGCGACACTTCCCGGCTGTCCTTAAGATGAAGGAAATTATTGACTCCGGGCTGATCGGCAAGATCCAGGCTGGATGGTGCCGACATTTCGTGTCCTACGGAGGAGACGCCTATTTCAGAGACTGGCATTCCGAACGGAAAAACACCACTGGTCTCCTCTTGCAGAAAGGCGCACACGACATTGATGTAATGCATTGGCTGATGGGTTCTTACACCAAAACAGTTGTAGGGATGGGAATGCTTTCCGTGTACGATAAATGCAAGCGCAGAGATCCTAAATTGCCAGGTTCCACCAGATTTGACAATGCGCACTGGCCACCTCTTGAACAAACTGGCTTTTCCCCAATCATAGATGTCGAAGATCACAATATGGTCATGATGCAGCTGGAAAACGGAGCCCAGGCATCCTACGTCCAATGCCATTATACTCCGGACGCCGAACGCAACTACACATTCATAGGGACCAAGGGACGTGTCGAAAACATCGGAGACTTCGGAACCTGCGAAATCCATGTGTGGACACAACGCGGTTCAAGGGAAAATCCTGACATAATCCATAAACTCAAACCGATCGAAGGTACCCACGGTGGCGCCGACCCGGCAATTGTAATGGAGTTCCTGAAATTTGTCAGCGGTGCCATCAAAAAAACCAACACGTCTCCAGTAGCCGCAAGAAATTCCGTGGCGGTGGGCGTGCTCGCACACAAGTCCATGCGCTCCGGACTTAAGCCACAGCAAATTCCAAAACTGCCCAAAAAACTTCTGGACTACTTCGAGAACGGACAGAAGAAGTAAAAAATGGATTGTCGGAAACAATGTTTGAAACATTCGAATTATTTTTAAATTTACGGATGAAGTTACACCATAAGAATATCCTTTGATCAGGAGCATACCGAATGTCCCCCAATTTAAGCTCCTTCCTCTATTCTCGGGTTACCGTTAAGCCGGGACATATAGCTGACTCCTACCTGTCCTGCATATAATTTGCAGAAGTAGGTCTGGTTTCGCCGAGATGTCTGCCGTAGCGCTTTGGCGAATGTGGAAACCAGACATGCCCGGTCTCGGCGAGACCGGGCCTACTTTTTAGCCTCAAAGCCCCAGCTTAACTATTACCTTTTTTGTGAGATTATGCCACGGGAAGTCCTTTTCCTGTTCTGGTTTGACTTTTGTCGTAAATATCGTATATTCAAAAATATAAGGTGTTCCAACAGTTTGTCTTGAACTGCTCAAGCTCATCTTGATGGCATGGGGAATTGTATTTTGAGCAGGTTCGTTGTATGGCTTGAAACTTGTAGCCACGGCCATGTTGGCCGTCTAGTAGCCTCCAACACGGAGGCGACCATATTAGTCCCGGCTATAGCCGGTTAAATCTGATCTGGCGGGAATAATTTCAATTGACAATTTAACTCATAAAGGAGATATGACCATGAAAACAATTAATGCACTGGTACTCCTGCCGCTCTTCGCCTTTGCATCCCTGGCGGTCGCTCAGGAATCGGATGTGGCGCGGCTTGATGGAATGCCCGTTCTCGGGACGGCTCAGGATGGAGTCGGAAAGGCAGCAAAAAAAAGCAAAGATCCAACGTACCCGATCGATCCAGATGTCCGCACGACACTCGACAGGATGGTCATGGCACTGCCCCATGGGCCGAAAGTGCTTTTCCCGTACCAGGTCTCAGAATACGTGGCAAACAGCTACGGCGAGTGGGAATATAGCAGTAACGGCTACGCTTACGTCAAGCCTGACATGAAGATCGACACCAATTGGCCAGCGTCCACGGATCCATCGCTTGTACACCCATCGGTGCGTGATCCGTTGGCTACGACGCTTTTGACTTTCTTCAGCATGAGCGACATCCATCTTACCGATAAGGAATCCCCGGCCCAGTGCATCTACTATGGTTACGAAGCCGGTCCTCTATCCAACATTTCCGCGTATTCGGCGATTATTCTATATACGACCCAAGTCCTTGATGCCGCAGTACAGACAATCAACGCCCTGCACAAAACCACTCCGTTTGATTTCGGCATAGCTCTCGGCGACGCGTGCAACAACAATCAGTACAACGAGTTAAGATGGTATGTGGATGTCATAGACGGCAAGAAGATAACTCCAAGCTCCGGTGCCCACAAGGGAGCCAAAACAATTGATTATCAGAAACCATATCAGGCGGCCGGCCTCGACAAGTCTATCTCCTGGTATCAGGCCATCGGCAACCATGATCAGTTCTGGACGGGCTGTCTTCGCCCGGACGATTACATCAAGAAGACCATTGTCGGCTCCACCATCCTCAACCTCGGCGATACCTCTGCCACTTATGCCGGGTTGAGTCAGCGTGGTTTCTATATGGGTGTTGTTGATGGGACTACACCATACGGCAATATCATTGACGTGGGGCCGATAGATTACTACGAGAAACCCCCGAAGATTGCAGCCGACTCTAAGCGTTACTCGCTCTCCATCAGGAATTGGATGGGCTCATTCGTGAAAACAACATCGAACCCCGTTGGACACGGAGTCACCAAGGAAACGCTCAGAGGCGGACGCCTCTGTTATAGCTTCCACCCGAAGGGCGACATCCCTCTCAAGGTTATCGTCCTCGACGATACAGACAAGGCCGGAAGTGCAAACGGGGCGCTCGATTATCAGCGCTACGATTGGCTTGTAGGCGAACTCGATGCGGGAGAAGCCGCAGGAGAACTAATGATTATCTGCGCACATATCCCGATACGTCCATATACGTTGAATCAGTCGCCTGAGAACAATCCCGTGCAAAATCCACTTGTTCCACTGATGCCAATGTTTGCCTCGTATTCCATGATTTCCGAAGAGACCTTGCTCCAGAAACTCTGGTCCTATCAAAACCTCATCATGTGGGTGTCCGGGCATGTACACCGCAACGCCGTCACTCCACAGCCACCGGACGCGTCATCACCTTATGTCGGCGATCTTACACACGGCTTCTGGGAAGTCGAGACTCCGTCTACAAGGGACTTTCCTCAGGAGTTCCGCAAATTCGAAATCGTCCGCAACAGCGACAAGACTGTTTCAATCTTTGCGCTCGATGTCGATCCCGCGCCCACGCCGTCCTCGCCAGCGTGGATATCACGTTCATATGCGCTCGCAGCACACCAAATATTCCAGATTCCTGTGCAGACGGGCCCCAATGTCGATCCAAATTCCGGTGTTTACAATGCGGAGCTCGTCAAGCAGTTGAGCCCATCAATGCAGACGAAGCTCTCGCAAATTTCACCGACTGTAAACATGGCAAAATAATGTAATGGTGACATCCTTGATTGGATATCTGAGCAAAGGAATTCTGCTATTGTAACTCTTCTAACAAAAAGGAAGGCTCATACGGCTACCGCCCGAAACGGACAGCACATGAGGCGGGAGCTGAAAACGGGCGTTGCAACGCACCGCGCCAGTTCTCAACCCTACTGACGAGGAGGTTCAGAGTTGCGAAGATTGCAACTCTGGCCTTACTCTATCGGCGGAAAGGTGGTATTAATTCCGCTGCGGCGGATTAAGTTCATAATCCGGAAACCCTTGAGGGGCTTTGTGAGCGATGAGAAATAATAAGCGGGTGAAACGCAAGGCAGAGAACTGTCGGAAATTCAGGGAAATGTGTCTCAACCCTGTTGACTTGTCGATAGAACTGGCTAGTGTTAACAGCCCAAGAGCCTGTTTATTGAATGACAGGAACTCGGGACTCTTGAGATACCAGCCAAAATTTTTACAAGACGCAGCCAAATAACGCCAAATAACAAGGAGGAGGTAATTGCAAAACTAAAGAAACGGCTCGGGCAAGCCTCGCCCTCCACGCCCGAAACAGGCGTGAAGATGAAGGGTTTTGCTTGTCAAAACCGCAGTTTTGCAATTGGCTCGGAGAAGAAAAATGAACAATACGAAAGTATTTAAGAGACAGCTCGTTTCGGATTTCAGACAGGCATATATACTCACCGAACACTTATGCTGTGTCGAATGGGTGGCTCGGCACGGGACAGGATACACACGTAAAGACGGGGATACCTGGTCCATGTTCCGCCATCCCTCCAAGGGGCTGAAACCTTGCCTCTGTGCCCACACCGACACAGTTCATCCAGTCAAGCCAACTAAAACGGTCAGGAAGAAGGGAGGAATTATTGTAGCGGTGCCGGAAGTCGGCCTTGGAGCGGATGACCGCAACGGCCTGATAATTGCCGCCACCCTGATGTCCAGGGGATTTCCCGTGGATGTCGCAATCTTCGATCTCGAGGAGACGGGAGCCATAGGGAGCAGGGCCATACCGCTTTCTGAACTGGATGCGACTTCAATATGGATCGGCCTTGACCGACGCGGGGACAGGGAGTGGGTAGACTATAAACGATCCACTCCGGAGATCGTGAAAATCATGGAGGAGCTCATCCCCCTCAGAAAATTCGAGAAAGGCACATTCTCAGACTGCGCCGCTCTGTCGGAGAGAACGGGGGTTGCCTGCATCAATCTCAGTGCGGGGTTACACCTCGAGCATTCGGAGAAGGAATATGCAAGTGTCTCCGGCATGCTCTGGACCGTTGAGGATCTTGAACGGATTGTCACTCCGATGTCGGGAAGGAAGTTCCAAGTCAGTCTCCCTGTCTGCTGAACGCGGAACCAGCTGATAGAGCATGAAAAATGTCGTATGGAGCGTTGAAAACGATAAGTTTATCTCGTACATTTTCAGGAAAAAGGAAAAATTATCATTATCTGAAAAAGGAAAGGAGAAAGTTGAGAAAATGAATAATCTCATTGCGATTCAAACGAAGCCGAGGACACATTCGATCAAGTTCACCCTGATCGAATTGCTCGTGGTGATTGCGATCATCTCCATCCTCATGGGGATGTTGCTGCCTGCACTCAAAAAAGCAAGGGACATGGCGAAACAGATCAGCTGCCTCAACAACCACAAGAACCTCGGATCTGCATGCAACTTCTACTCAATGGATTATGACAGCTGGATGCCGTCGATTATCTGGACCAACAACAGTCGGCCCGTATGGTCTGATGGCTGGCGCTGGTGGTGCTGGTACGACGGTTGTAACTACCCCTCGAATAGCCTGCCTGGCCTAGGGTATGTGAAGGCAAAAACCGGCTATATTGGCACGGTGGAATACGGTGGTGTCAGATGCAACTATGCCTGCCCGGCGGTGTTGAGTACTAAAACCACCGCCACGGAAACTTTCCAAACCCCCATAGATGCGGTCATCGGCATGAATGCATTTATGGCGGAGGTGCCGCAACTCAAAGGGGCAAGCTTTAAATCCCCCGCCCGACTTGCCTATATTGCAGACTGTTATAGTTGGAACATATGTTATCTTGACTTAGCCTTAGGAACTGGCCATTTGCGCTGGAGCCACATGGGGATGGCAAATGTGCTATATATCGACACGCATGCCGATTCGCGGCGCCCCTATTCGATGAGCCATACTACTAGTGCCACGCCGTTCTGGACGGGTGGGACACAGCCGAACGATTGACTTTTTGATACAGATGACTTTAATTACTTGAAGGAGTATGATGAATATGCTCGCTGGACTACAACGAAGATTGAAGACGATGCGGCAAGAAAAAAAGGGAAAGGATATGCAGATAATTGGTATTTCTTGATTGGCAGGAATTGTGAAGATGTTGTTGGCGGTATAGCGAAGGCTGCAGGAATATCCTGGAAGGATAAATTTTTGCCCAAGTCTTCGTGGAAGGCAAATAAAGGAAATTCTGATACTAATGGAAAAATAAACTTTTATCTTTATTATGATGCTTTATTGCATTAAAAAAAATATGGGGGCATCGGGTGTGGGTGTCCAGGTGCGCAGAGCGCACAAACCTTTCAGCATAAAAAAACAAACTTAGAGGATGGATCGAAAAACAAGGTGGCTTCCGACGTGGTGGATGACAAACCAGCTGAACACTGATAAAGGCTAAGGACAGGCATGGACACATTGTCGAAATCTATCCGGCACATGCTGGCGGGAATCTTTGCAGGCCTGCTGACATCTCTCTGCCAACCCGGCATCGCTGCCGATGCCCAGGAATGGCTCCAGTGGCGCGGCCCAAACAACAATGGAATTTCCATGGAGTCCGGATGGAATCCCGCAGCTCTGATGGACAAGAGCAAGGTCTTGTGGCGGGTGAATGTCGGCCTTGGTTACTCGTCAGTGAGCGTCCAGGGAAAGCGGCTTTACACCATGGGCTGGCAGGACAACCAGGCTACCATCCACTGTCTCCATGTGGAAACAGGGAAAGAGGAGTGGAAGTACTCCTATGCCTGCGATAAAGTGACTTACCCCGGCACACGGACAACGCCTGCGTTGGACTCCGGACTACTGTATACAATCAGCACCAATGGATTGGTGCTGTGCCTGGACGCTTCCGACGGAACCATGAAATGGCAACGAGACCTCACGGCTGAAAAGCTGGCCAAGGCACCTTACTACGGATTCGGCGGATCTCCACGCGTGGAGGGCGATCTTCTAGTTCTGAATGCTGGGGAATCTGGAATCGTCTTGGACAAAAAAAACGGTAAGACGATCTGGTCAAGTGCTGCGGAGCAAGGCGGTTACGCCACTCCAGTTGTCTTCGAGATGTCGGGACAAAAGTGCGCCGCTATTTTCGGCAGGAAAGCCCTCAATTCGGTGGTTCTCAGGACTGGCGCGACGCTCTGGTCATATCCCTGGGACACTGGCTTCGACAGCAGCTGCGCAGATCCGATCATTCTTGGAAGCAAGATATTCCTGTCCACTTGCTATGAAAAAGGCAATATGAGCCGAGACAAGGGCTGCGTGCTGCTGGACATCTCGGACGGGAAGCCGAAGCTGGTCTGGCAGAATCTGAACATGAGAAGTCATTTCAGCAGCTGCATTGCTCTTGCCGGACATGTCTATGGCTTTGACGGCAGAGCTGGCGACAAGAAAAGCTCCTTGAAGTGCATCGATCTGGCGACCGGAGAAGAAAAATGGAGTCAGGCTGTCGGCTTCGGATCGCTGATGGCGGCAGACGGGAAGCTGATCCTGCTGAACGAATGGGGCACGCTGTTCATTGCAGAAGCTACGCCTGCGGGCTACAAGGAACTTGCGAAAGCCGAAGGAATTCTTCCCGCGCGCTGCTGGACCGCGCCAGTTCTCTGCGGAAGCCGATTGTTTTGCCGCAATGATAGTGGGGAGCTGGTCTGCATTGACATGAGTCCATAGCCCAGTCACCATTTTTACACTGCTGTCAGTTTTCAATTTCGATTATCAATTTCCAGGATTCGATTCTCAAGTTCTTCCGTCTTAAACTTCCGATTAGGGCATAGGGCATATGCCCTAATAGAAATTGGAGTAGCACCGAGCTACAACCCGAAAGCAACCTCTGACGCATTTTCGCAATTAATTGTCAGATAAAGCATTAAAAATGTAATATGGCGCGTTGTATTCGATAAGTTTATCTCATATGTTTCAAGGAGAAAAGAGAAGCTATTCTGAAAAATTTGAGGAGTAATTTGAGAAAATGAATAATCACATTGCGATTCAAACGAAGACGAGGGCACATTCGATCAAGTTCACCCTGATCG
>CAIQLG010000228.1 GCA_903872565.1 uncultured Lentisphaerota bacterium
GCTACGGGCTGGTCAGGGACAGCATTCAGCCAGTCAGACACCATAACCTACGGTTACAACGACCGCTCAGAAGTCACCAGCGCGGATGCAACAAGCAATGCCAACTATGATTTTGGTTTTTCGTACGACCCGATTGGCAACAGGCTGACTTCCGCCTCCAAGGAAACTGGCACCACAGTCACCAGAAATTACACTGCCAATAATCTCAATCAGTACACAGCCATAAACAATCCTACTGCTGCGCCGACCTATGATTTCGATGGAAATATGACCAGTATGCCCCTGGGTGCTACCCAGTGGACTTTCACCTGGGATGCCGAAAACAGACTGATTGCCACGGAAAAATCCGATGCGAAGATGGAATTCAAATATGACTACATGTCACGCAGGGTTGAAAAGAAAGTTTTTTCTTTTAGCTGCAAGTTGTTTATTTCCAATGGACAACCTCCCTCGCTCGCTTCGCTCTCTCGGCATGCCCGCCGTAGCGCTTTGGCGAAGGCTGGGTCGGATATGGCCTCCTTCGCTGATGCTCAGTCGTAGCAGCGCGCCCGTATCGTAAATCATTCATCCGCCGAATTTGACGGGTGATTTTCGTCAGAATTGGGGCTATGACGGTAGAAGAAATTTACTAGGAACATCCGGAAAACTCATCCGAAACGGTGTAAGTTCCTTGACATCAAGAGAATTATCCTAGGAGCTCCGGGACTGGAATATTTCGAGGAATGGAGATTTCTTGTTTTTTACGCCGACTTTCGGTAGTAGTAGTTGAGCAGACCTCCGAGCCGCTCGGATTTCGTGATTCTTCCTTTTCCCTTTATTCTTTCGTCAGGGAACAGGAGATTGTTTTCCATTCCCTGATGGTTTCGTTCGTGGTTGTAATGGGCGATGTATTCCTTCACGGCATGCTTCAGTGATTTCTCCCCGAACAGGATGAGCCTGTGCAGGCAGCTCTCTTTTATCGAGCGCACAAACCTTTCAGCATAGGCATTCAAATTCGGACTTTTTGCCGGAAGCTTCACGGCCTTGCACCCTGCGCCCTTGAAGCATAGTAAGATGTTGGCCGTGCAGTCGGCTAAGTTCATAGAATATAAGAAGTAAGAGGTAAACACAGACTACGGATTACCGGTTACGGACCTCATTTTCATCTGATGTCCCCTACGTCCCTCTAGTCTCTACTGTCCTTGTCAATATACTTCCATCTTGTATGCATGGGGATATTTTCATATGCCAGGCACGGGAGCATTCGCCTCAACAATCATTGAAAATATGGTGCCAATGGTGTAGGATATTAGTTCAACGATTTGAAATAAACAAGGAGGCTGGTGCCATGACGACTGAAAAAGACAAGGAATATATGAGGATGGCAATTCACATGATGCGCGAAGCAGGCGTTGTCAGAAAGACGGGAGGACCATTCGGGGCGGTCATAGTTCGCGGCACTCAGGTTCTGGCTGTTGCTGGAAATAGTGTGATCAAAGACAATGATCCTTCTGCACACGCTGAAGTCAATGCCATAAGGGAAGCGTGCCGGAAGTTAGGCACTTATGACTTATCCGGGTGTGTCCTCTACACGAGTTGCGAATCCTGCCCGATGTGCTACGCCACCGCATACTGGGCGAGAATCAGCAAGATTTACTACGCCGCCGCCTGGGATGACTATGACGATGTTTTTGACGACTCCAATATCAATGAAGACATTGCGAAACCATATCCGCAACGACTCTTAGTGCCCGAACAGATTCTTAATGAAGAAGCACAGAAAGTCTGGAAGGAATTCCGCGCATTGCCCGATGGCGCACGTTACTGAGAAAATATTTTTTCGTGCCCTATGTAATACTATAGTTTTTCAGATAAATAATTTCATTATTTTTCTGAAAAACTATAGCAAGACTGGCGCGGACGATCAGTTGCGGACGGGGTTGCTTTCTATTGGATGGCCGGGCGCATGGCTGCGGGCAGCTGCCGACTATCAGTTCAGTATCCTGCCGGGGATCAGAACCCCGATCAGGAGTAGCGAGAACGCGCATATGCTGAGCATGAGTGTCATCCACACCCATGGCCTGTAGTTCGCTGGCTTTTTCCAATATTTCATTTTCATTGCAGTCTCCTGTGTTATGGGCCAACCTTGCACAGGCCACCTCCCTCTTTCCATTTCTACACCACAACCTTGATGGGGAACAGCGTCCCCCAGAGCAGGATTGATATCACACACAGCAGGCTCATCAGCGTGTTCCACATCCAGGGCTTCACGGACTCCGGCCGCTTCCACGCAAATAGCTTTTTCATCGTAGCTCTCCTCATTGCGGAAGGAAGGGCGTTGATGCCCAGGCGGAAGAAAATGCCGGAACGCATGGCAATCCAACTTTTCAAGGTTTCCATGATATCCCCCTTAAAGGTTAATGATTTTGCAGCATTAAATATGCCACATATTGACTCCGCGACATTTATTATGCCAAAAAAGCGGGCATAATTCAGAGA
>CAIQLG010000229.1 GCA_903872565.1 uncultured Lentisphaerota bacterium
ATATTAGAGCGCCGAACCTTAAAACTTTATATCTGAGGGTGCGGGAGGAAAAATGTTTACGCACAAAGAAAGACGAGTTATTGACGATTGTATTGAGAATGCGTTTAAGTTACTTAATTCTATACGATGAACTTAACCGGCTACGCCAGGACCTATGTAGCCGCCTCCATGTTGGAGGCGACACGGCCAACATGGCCGTGGCTACAAGTTTCAAGCCATACGGCATTCCTTCGAAAAATACAATTTCCTATACGATCGAGTTAAGTCTAGTAATGCAGGCATTCTTGCCTGCAAATTTTGAAAACTGCAGACGGGAATGTCTGCGTTACTTAAATTAGAGACTGAGCAATAATGGAATTTACATGGGAAGAAGGCAGAAAAATGAATATTTTGACTGGACAAAACGTTTTTTACAAATCAATTAAACAAAATTCAAAAACTGGAGTTTGAATTATGCGTTTCATAAGCTGGAAGAGCAGAAATTTCGTGAAGATGACTTCCTCCCTATATGACAGGCAGTCATATCCGCCTGAAATAGAGAGTGGAGTCAAGTCCATGATTGACAAAGTCAGGAAAGACGGGGATTCCGCAATATGTGTTTTCGCAGAAAAAATTGACGGAGTTAGCCTGACACCTTCGGGGTTCAGGGTCTGCCGTGATGAGATTGAAGATGCTTCCGCCAAGGTCAGTCCGGCAATGAAGAGCTCAATAAAATATGCGATAAAAAACATCACTGACTTTGCCAGGAAGAGAATTCCTTCACAGTGGAGTTTCACGCCCCGTCCCGGAGTTATACTTGGGGAAAGATTCGAGCCCTATGAATCTGTAGGCGTGTATATTCCTGGCGGAAGTGCTCCGCTTGTCTCCACAGCCGTACACACAATCTCGATTGCGAAAGCCGCAGGAGTCAAAAACATAGTGGCCGTCACTCCACCTGGGAAGAAGGGTTCGCTTCCGCCAGAACTGATCTATGCGATGGACAAGGCTGGTGCGACAGAGATTTTCCGGCTAGGAGGCGTATATGCCATAGCCGCGCTGGCATACGGAACGAAAACCGTCCGCAAAGTTGAAAAGATCGTAGGTCCCGGAAATGCCTACGTCACCGCTGCGAAGAAACTTGTCTTCGGCAATGTTGCGATTGACATGGTGGCGGGACCTTCCGAAATAATGGTGATCGCCGATTCGGGTCAGAATCCCGAGTTCATCGCGGCGGATCTGCTTTCACAGGCGGAGCATGGGAGCGGCCTCGAGCAGGCGGTAATGGTTTCAACCGATCACGAGCTGATAAAAAGGACGGCGGAATGCGTCAAGATCCAGGCGAAATCTCTTTCACGCAGGGAAGCCCTCAATAAGGTCATTAAGAATGGCATGTTCTTCATCGAGGTGGAGAATCTTGAACAGGCGGTTGATGTGGCGAACCGCTATGCTCCGGAACACCTCGAGATTATTTGCGAAAATGCAAAGGAGCTAGCCAACGGGATAAAGGCGGCCGGGGCGATTTTTCTCGGGGAGTGGACGCCCGAATGCGTGGGAGACTTCACTGCAGGGCCGAGCCATGTCCTGCCGACAGGTGGAGCCGCCAAATATTTCAGCGGGCTTAGGATCGAGGATTTCTTCCGGAGGATGAGCATAATCAACTATCAGCGTAATTCGCTTGAAGAAGATCTGCCGTCAATCATGAGATTCGCCGCCGCGGAGGGGCTGGACGCGCACGGCAGAAGCGCATTGCTAAGATGTAAAACCCCCTTAAAATGTTAATGTGTTATTCTGTACTTAATCCGCCGCAGCGGAAATTTTCAACATCCAACATCGAATGAATTCATCGGTTGGATATTGATTATTCATGATTGGATATTCGTTTTTCCCCTATTTTAAATATCCAATGATCAACATCCAATTTCCAATGTCCAAGTAAATACAATTCCTATACGATACATTTATGGAGAGGCGCGCGCTGTCTGCCCTGCTTAGCTCATTTGGCGTAATAGGCCACAACGAAGCGTGGCCCTACACCCCAATGTTGCTAAGTTAAGCCTGAATTTGAGTAACTCGGGGAATCTCCCCGAGGAAAGTCGCGGGGTGATACCCCGCGTTACTTGGCTTAACTTAGTGACATTCCCCTACACCCAAATATTCTCATTTATTTGAAACACGCTTGAAAAACGCCAATAAACACATATATTCGGCGGTTATTCAAAAAATAAATCAGGAGTTTTTTATTATGTCAAGACATCCGAGCCTCAAGAGCAGTGGTAAAATCAGGTCCAAAAGGAATGTTCTGAAAAGATATGAGAGGATTGACATCCTCAGCAAGGACGGACGCTGGAAAGAGGGAACCAAGGTTCTGGGACTTCCCAAGACAAAACACGTGGAATAAGATCCTGAGGCGGGCTATGCCCGCAACCAAAATTCGAAAACCGAATATCCCACTTTGTTCAAGGGCTACGAAGGACGCGGTCGAAATTTTGAACAATGGAAAACAAAATCCAAATGTTTCAAAAATTCAACCCTTCGGATTTTGAATTTGTTTCGTATTTCGTGATTCGAGTTTCGAATTTATAAAGAAGTTTAATAGACGTTGAAAAGTAAGGGGCTAAAGCTGGGGAGGAACATTCCGCACTAATTTAACTATGGGGTGAAATAAATGAAAATGCGTGCCGTAGTTGCAGCCTGGGTGCTTGTCGCCCTGATCTTGTCCGCATTCCCAGTTCTTTCGGGAACAATCATCTTCAAGGACGGAACAGTTCTGACGGATGTCGAGATCGTAGGCATAAACGACGGCATGATAGTCATCGAGAAGGATAAGACAAAGAAGGATTATCCCCTGAAAAACATAAAAACTTTCTCCAAATCCGATCTGAGCATCGCCGATTCCGCCATTCCAGACGATTCGCTGGACTACAAGATCACCATTGTCAATGTTGACATGCCTGAAGTTGGCAAGAGCAGCAAGAATAACACGGCTAATACCAATAAGAGCAACAAGAGCAATAAGATTGACACGGCTAGCAAGGGTGGTGAACAAAAAAGCTGCGAAATAACCTACTCAATCTCTAAAATTTCGGACAAAAATAGTAAGTCCAAGAAAATTAAGATGCCATATTTCTATCTTTACGTGCTCACCTCGAAAAAGAGTGATGACGAGGGAAGAAAAGTCTACAGGTTCTGTTATCCGGACAAGGCGAAACCCAAGGGTAAGGACTATGATCTGGCAACCATCATGGAGAAAGTCAAATCATTTGACAGGCAGGACTTGGAAGATGAAGAAATAACTCTGGAAACAAAGGTGAACCTTGCGGGCAGAACGGTCACCTTCAACCTGGGCACGGTTGGTGAAAGAAAAATCCTTGCATACCATATCGAAGCTTGGGGGAAAACAGACATTGCGGCTGAAAAGACACAGAACATGTTGGAAAACGTCAATCCTTCGAGCGTGTCGGAAAAGTGGTGGCAGAAACTATGAACACCATTACGAATAAGAGATTTTTTCAAATCAAGAAATAAACCAAACGTTTTATGACATTCTGGATAAATATGGGAAGCCTGATCTTTAAACATCTACAATATTTTTCTTTTTTCTTTCCACATTCTTTATTTTTTCCTTCTTCTCCGTGTCTCCGTGCCTTTGTGAGAGTCCTTCCTCTTCCAAGTCGGATTCCGATTCGTCCAAACTTCTCGGCTTCCAGGAAAAACTCGAGTCACGCATTTTCTCCGAAAAAGATCTAAAGAATTGCAAAAAACTCCTCAAAAAGACAAAAGACGAAGGTCTTCGGGGAAATTTGAGCATCGTTTTGTCGCGCTACGAACGTGAACTGAACGACAAGCCTCTCCCAGCACTCGAGTACATAGCCCCCGAAGTCCTAGCTCCTGAAATGGCACAGGCATTCCTGTCTGGAGTTCAGAAAAAACAAATTAAAAGCGGCGCAGGGGCACCGCACTCCAAGGACGGC
>CAIQLG010000230.1 GCA_903872565.1 uncultured Lentisphaerota bacterium
CGGCGGGTACATGCTCATCACGTGCCACTTGCTGTCATGGTAGGTGGACATGGAATACTTGCCTCCCCAGCCGGGCATCATGACGCCGAAGAAGTCGGAATAGACCGCAATTTGCCCATGCAGGAGATCGAAGAACCTTGTCATCTGCGGTTCCACGTTGCTGAACGCAGCCGTGCAGAACTCCTTGTGGATGGCCTTCCAGTCGGCTGCGGGGTCGTCCATCATGCGCCCATAGACGTAATAGGCCGGGGCCTGCATCCCGCGCACATAGCCGATCGATCCATCGCGCGTGGACCATTTCACATTGTTGCGCGCCATGACCTGCACGAATTCCGCCATATGCTCGGGTGTCCGTTCCGGCAGATACGCACCGGCCTGCCCAAATGAGGTGAAGGTCTCCTCGAAGCCGAAGATCCCCGCAGGGAATGCGATTTTGAGCCTGTCGAAATCCCGCTGTGAGGCAAACTGTATACCCACAATCACATTCTTTGGAAATTCCTTGATCTCCTTTTCGATCACCCCTGACACCGGGGTGTCCTGATAGGACAAGATACATATCTTCACATCCGGATATTTTTTGCGCAAGCGTTCCGTTATCTTGAAACACACCTGCCAGTACCTGCCGGACAGCCCTCTTGCACCGAACTGCTCCCAGTTTTCGGCCTTCATGCCGAAAAGCTTGTTGCATTCCTCGCAGTTGCACTGGCAAACCAGATTGCGGTCCATCACATCGAAAGAAATCGTTTTCTGGCCGCTCGCGATCAGTTTTTCCAGTTCCTTGTATACAAGCTCCTGCGCGCCTGGATCCGTCACGCAATACGGCATATGTTCATCAAAATCAATTTTCAGGTCGCAGGCGCGTTTCCCGTCCTTGGTCAGCGCGAAATATTCCGGATGGCTCTTGGCGTATTTGGCCGACGGGATGGCTCCGTACCAACTGACGTGCCCCCCTGCGGCGAAGCTCAGCATCGGGAAATAGTTCATCGCGATATCATAGAAAGTTTCAAGCGGGAAGTCGCAGTTGGCGCGCAACATCGGCGTCTTCTCGAGGTCGAGTTTGTCCGGCACCGCAATCTTTTTCACCGGGATGAACGCGATGCTCCGCATGTCTATCTTGAGGGAGCCGTCCTTGTTGAACGCGTCCAAGCCGCCGCCACGCGTGGCATACTGGCTCTGATCCATGTTCAGGAAAAGGAAGCGTACGCCGGCGTATTCGCGCAGAAAGTCGCAGACGCCCTTGACCGTGCCGAGCAGCGCGAGCGGCGTCTTCGTGCCACGGATGGTGTTGACCGGATCTTTCCTGTCGTTCCCGGCTATAATGAGATCCCTGCCGACGGCTTTTTGGTAATACGTCCAGTCGTCGTGCTGTTCGACATTGGTGCCGTTCGCCTTCGCGAATCCGGTCGCGCCGAGATAAATCCCGGGCTTGTCATTCGCCTTCGCCCCCTCCTGTACGACATCAATCTTGAAACCGTTCTTCTCGAACGCCGCCTGCATCAGCTTCGCGGCTGCGAAGAGCCAGTTGTCAACGATCTCCTCCTTGCCTTTGTCGGGGATCACAATCTGGTAGTCCGTCTTGCCATTCTCGGCCAGCACCAGACTGGCGACTGTGCCATCTGGCTTGTCGGCTGTCTTGGTGTCTTGGTGTTCAGAGGTGCAGCCGCAGAAACTGGCGGCGGCCAGAACCGAAGCCGAAACAGCCAGACGCTTCATAAAACGATACAAACTCATTGCTTGCTCCTTTTGTAAACTTAACCGGCTACGCCGGGA
>CAIQLG010000231.1 GCA_903872565.1 uncultured Lentisphaerota bacterium
AAATAATGCATTCATAATTTTCAAAATGCCTTTTTTTATTTCCATTCCAATTCCATGCGTCTTTGCCTTTTCTTAACCCAAAACCAATAATCCACTAATCCAAAAATCCATCAATCCGTCATCCTGTGGGATGACTATGAAAAAAACATAAACTCTGACGCATTACGGGGAAGGAAAATTTTTTAAAAGATTTCCTTGAAAATTTATCCGGAGAGTTTAGGTTTATGCATATTTCAGTGAATATCCACACAACACACAACAAACAAGCGAGAGGTGTTAAAATGATCGACTTCGGCAAATGTTTCACGTTCGCAATCGATAGGTTCAAGGCAAACCCGGCCTTCTACATCGTGACAGGTCTCTTTACCCTTCTCATTCCGTGTATAATCTCCTTCGGAATAAACTTTGTTGTGGGCTTCATGCTGGCCGGAATTTCAAGAGCCTTGAATATGAACCTTATAATAGCGAATATCCTCGTCCAAGCTGTTGGTGTGATCATAGGAATATTTGTAAGCAGTCTGATCGTGGCACCTGTACTCGCAGCCTTCTTCAGGGACATGGAATCCGAAAACAAGGGCGAAAACGTCCAGCCAGCCTCCCTAATTAACTGTTTTGGCACCTATACCCAGGCGGCAGTGGCTTATTTCATATCGTACATCATTGTCTTAATCGGCACACTGTTTTGCATCATCCCGGGGATACTGCTCTCTCCAATCTTGACGATGAGCATCTTCTTCGTCTCGCGCGGCGACAACTCCATGGATGCCATCAAGAAGTCCTTAGACATCCTCAAGTCCAATCCCATGACGATCCTCTACACAATATTGTTCTTCCTGATTGCCAGCGTTGGTCTCCTGGCATGTTGTATCGGCATAGTTGTTACAATGCCGATAGCTTATGCCGCCTTTTACAAGATGATGAAGCAGATCCTTGGCGAGGATGGTTCACCCGCGAGCCCCGAAGTGCACGCCTAGAACGAAGCGGAGCCACCGGTTTTGACAAGCAAAACCCTCCATTTAAAATTTCAATATAACGCGGTATAATTATGTACTGGCGGTTGTCGTGAAAATTTTCAGTTTCGAGAGGATTTTACAGCGCAATCGCGACGAGTGGGCCATCTGCATAATCGAACTTGCCTCCATTGTCGGCATCTTGGCTGTGATGGTTTTTTTCTCGGCTCCGGCGGAAATTCCCCTTGTGAAATTCTACGCCTGTCCCTTCCACAAACTGACCGGCTACGACTGCCCCGGCTGTGGCATGACACGTGCCTGCATGGCCATCCTCCATGGTGATTTTATGCTTTCTTTGCAGCTCAATGCCGGTGGCTTTGCCATCGTGATCTTTGCGGTGTTGCGCATCGCAAAGCATCTCTGCGAGCTTCTCCTGCGCAGGAGCCCGACTCTGCATGTCTCCTGGGCTATCCCAGCCGCCATAGCCGGCGCAGTCATCATTTACGGCCTGGCGCGCCTGGCTCTCGAACTATGCGGAACAATCGCCCCGTTACACTGAACCATGGTATATGAGAAATGTCATAATCTCGTGGAAAAGCATTCAATCTATGATATTGTATTTTGGTAAATGTATATATAAAAAATTGTATTTTGTTTCTGCAGGGTCGGAATTTTTTCTCCTATTTGTTCCGGGGGTGTCGCCCTGAACGGTCTAACCACCCGGCTAATAGCTGCAATCCCTCCGGGATGAAGTTATGCTGTGGTCAAATTGAAAATTTAAAGCCAATATGCAATCCAGAAAAAAAAACGAACTGAAAGTGAGGCTTCCCGCCGAGTGGGAGAGGCAGAGTGCTGTTCTTATGGCCTGGCCGCATATCAGCACCAAATGGGCACCATATCTCGAAAACGCCAGGAAATGCATTTCCGAGATCATAAGGGCAATCCTCAAATTTGAAGATGTAATCCTTGTTGTTCCTGATAAAAAGCAAGCGGAAGAAACAAGAAAACTTTTTCCGTCCGAACGAATTCATATCCAGATTGTTCCATCCGATGACATCTGGGCCAGAGATTTTGGTCCAATAACGATTTTCAGAAATGGAAGGCTCGAACTCCTCGATTTCAAATTCAACGGATGGGGAGAGAAATATATGTTTCAAAAAGACGACAAGATCACGGAGAAACTTAAAAAGCTTGGAGCATTCGGGAAAATCCAGCGCAGATCTGTTAAATTCGTCCTGGAAGGCGGCAGCATCGAGAGCGACGGAGAAGGAACAATTCTGACAACTGAAAAATGCCTGCTGAATCCGAACAGGAATCCTGAACTTTCAAAAAAACAAATTGAAGCCACCTTGATGTCCGCTCTTGGTGCCAAAAGAATTTTATGGCTCAAGCACGGAAAGATAAGAGGGGACGACACCGACTCGCACATAGACACACTTGCGAAATTCGCAGACAAAAATACAATTATGTATATGGCCTGCAACAAAAAGAGCGATCTCCATTATGCAGAACTGAAAAAAATGGAGGCGGAACTTAAATCTTTCCGGACGGCTTCGGGGAAGCCCTACAAGTTGATTCCATTGCCCTGTCCAGATCCGAAATTCGACGAAAAAAGTGCTCAGATGCCTGCGACATACGCAAATTTTCTTGTGATCAACGGAGCGGTGCTTGTTCCGACATATCAAGATAAAAAAGATTCTATCGCTCTCAAGACAATAGAAGGAGCTTTCCCGCGACGGAAAGTTATCGGGATAGACTGTTTCCAGCTGATCTTCCAGCACGGCTCACTACACTGTGCCACGATGCAGATCCCAGAATAGTTGCCAGCAAATGTAAAACTTATTTCTTGACAGCCCCTAATATATGAACAGCAGTTCCGAGTATTTAGGCAGCGGCCAGAGACTGTCGTCAACTTCTAATTCAAGTTTGTCGACAGATGATCTCAACGCGGACATCTCATCTATTATCTTGTCGGTGCTGTGGGAGCTTAAAGCCTTTTCAAGTTTTTCAAGGGAATGGGACATTTCTTCAAATAGGCCGGTCGCTTTATCGAGTTTTGCTCCAATGGGCGAGCAACCTTTTTTCATTTTCAAATCTTGGAGTTCCCTGAGTGTTCCGGCGAGCTGCCTGATCTGTTCGATCACGGTTGGCACTATAATTGTCTTGACAATGTCGAGTGCAACCTTCCCTTCTATGATGATTGTCTTCGTGAAGCTTTCGAGATAGACCTCATATCTCGAATGCAGTTCGACATTGCTCAGAACTTTGTATTTATCGAAGAGTTTCGCTGTTTCCGATGCGATAAGAACCTTCAGTGATTCCTTCGTGGATTTCACATTTGGAAGACCTCTTCTTGCGGCTTCCTTCTGCCACTCCGCAGTATAGTTGTCTCCGTTGAAGATGATCCTATTGTGCTGCTTCACAATTTTCTGGAGAATTTTCTGCAGGGTCTCAAGCCTTTTTGCGGCCGGGCATTTTTCAAGTTCCGTCGCGATCTCATCGAGCGATTCGGCAACAATAGTGTTGAGAACAATGTTCGGCCCCGAGCAGGACTGATTTGAACCTGCCGCCCTGAACTCGAACTTGTTTCCTGTGAAGGCGAAGGGGCTTGTCCGGTTGCGGTCTGTCGCATCTCTGGGGAGTTCCGGCAGAGCATCAACGCCTATGTGCATGGCACCGCCGGATCTTGCGGATTTCGCATCTCCTTTTTCTATCTGTTCGATTATGTCCGTTAGCTGGTCGCCAAGGAATATTGAAATTATTGCCGGAGGCGCCTCGTTGGCTCCAAGGCGATGTTCATTGCCTGCATATGCAACCGATGCTCTGAGGATGTCGGCATGGCGGTCCACCGCCCTGATTATCGCGCAGAGGAAAGTGAGGAAGACCGCATTGTCATGGGGACTGTTTCCAGGCTCCAGAAGATTCTTTCCATCCGGCGAGACAAGCGACCAGTTGTTGTGTTTTCCAGAGCCGTTGACTCCCGCAAAAGGTTTTTCGTGCAGCAGGCATACGAGTCCATGCCTGTGCGCGGTCTGCCTAAGCACTTCCATCACTATCATGTTGTGATCAACCGCAAGGTTCAGCTCCTCATAAATCGGGGCGAGCTCGAACTGGGCGGGAGCAACCTCGTTGTGCCTGGTCTTCGCAGGTATTCCCAAAGTCCATAGTGTCTCATCCACTTCGGTCATGAAATCCAGAATCCTCTCCTTTATGGCCCCAAAATAATGATCCTCCATCTGCTGATTTTTCGGTGGAACATTGCCGAAGAGAGTCCTTCCCGTCTGCACAAGATCCGGACGCGCAAGGTATAGTTCCCTGTCAACAAGAAAATATTCCTGTTCTGGCCCGAGTGTCGGGACGACTCTGCCTTCCGAATCTTCTCCGAGACACGCCAGCACTCTTTTCGCCTGTGTTGAAATCGCCTGAATTGATCTCAGCAGGGGGGTTTTCTTGTCGAGAGCCTCGCCCCTGTACGAGCAGAATGCGGTCGGTATGCAGAGCACCGCTCCTGTCGAGCTTCTTTTTATGAATGCCGGGCTGGTCGGATCCCAGGCGGTATATCCTCTGGCCTCGAAAGTGGCCCTGATTCCCCCCGAAGGAAAGCTCGAGGCATCCGGTTCGCCCTTTATCAGCGATTTCCCGGAAAAATCCATCATCACTCCGCCCTCGTAGTCAGGCTCGATGAAGGAGTCGTGCTTTTCAGCTGTTGAACCTGTAAGAGGCTGGAACCAGTGCGTATAGTGGCTCGCCCCCTTGTTTATGGCCCATCCCTTCATGGCATTGGCCACATCGTCTGCGATCTGGGGATCAACACTCGTTCCATTTTTGATTGTGGCGATGAGCTTTTTATAGACCGGTTTTGGGAGATAGTCCTTCATCGCCTTGAGGTTGAAGACATCCTCGCCGTAAATCTGTGTTATCGGAGCCTCTTTGCCGGATCCTTTTTCGATTGACATCCTCGATGCGATGTTTGCCAGAGCCTTTTTTCTTAGTCCGAATCCCATATTGCCATCCTTTATTTTATTGTCCTATTATTCCTAATGTGAATTCAAAAGTTACGGAATGCAGAATATTATACCTCCGTAGCATTTTTTCAATTCCTGTTTTGTTTTCAGATGCCTTAACTTAACAGCAATTGTCATGCCATAATAATTAAATACTTCATAACTGTTTTATAATAAATGATATATGATTATTACAAAAATATGCGACAAAAAGATTAATATTACATATATGTCGTACTTATACATATTTGTAACTTTTTTGGTGATTGGAAAACCGGAAATATAATCTTGGACTGGCAATACGCCAGGTTTTATTGAAATTCAGAAACCCCCGTCCTCCCTGTCCCGCCGTAGGAACGGAGGCGGATGGGAGGGGTCAGAGTCCTCCAGGGTTTGCCTGAAGGTTTATTTTCGATGGAGGGTCGAATTCTATTCGACCGTGGCTGTTGCAATGCAAGAAAACATGTGACGAAAATACAGACCATACGGCTTGACAATCTGGCGCAGAAAATGTATATTTGCACTTGTTACGGAATTCAAAAATTGCATGGTCATGACGCATGTGGCTTGATCGTATAGGAAATTGTATTTTCGCGTTTTTTGCGTGTTTAGCAGGGAAAAATATGGTATTAAGTTTCCGCCGCGGCGGATTAAGCATTGTATAGGAAATTGTATTTTGACAGGATGGTCGAATGATTGGGAATTTGTAGCCACGGCCATGTTGGCCGTGTCGTCGCCTCCAACATGGAGGCGGCTACATTAGTCTCCGCCGAGGCGG
>CAIQLG010000232.1 GCA_903872565.1 uncultured Lentisphaerota bacterium
ATGCATTATTTTCTGCATATCTTCTTGATTTGCAACAATCCAGCATGTCACGCCGTAGTTTCTTTACGAAAACGGGCAATCCACTTATCCAATAATCCATGGGATGATAGTGAACATAAGTATTAAATTTAATGATGCGTCAGTCTTTGTTGTAGCCACGGCCATGTTGGCCGTGCTCGCCCCCAACATGGGGGCGGCTACAGTAAAATTCCCAATGAAATATTCACTGGGTTCCGTGGTTAAAAATGAAAAAAGAAATTCCAATCAAAAATAATTCAGGTGCTGTAACCGGGTTAAAGGACAGCCCTCTCTTTTCCGCAGCTGCTGAAGTCGTGTGCGCAATCAGGGAAAAAGGCCACAATGCATATTTTGTCGGCGGTGCCGTCAGGGACATGCTCATGGGCATAGCTCCCAAGGACATAGACATTGCGACTTCCGCCACGCCCGCCGAAATAAGCGCCCTATTCCCGAGAAACATACAGGTCGGCGCCTCATTTGGAATCGTCAAGGTGATACACGGAGATTTCATAATCGAGGTGGCAACATTCAGGGAGGAACGGGAATATTCCGATGGAAGACGCCCGGACAATGTGACGTACACCGACAATCCTCGCCTTGACGCCGCGAGAAGAGATTTCACAATAAATTCACTCTATTTCGATCCTCTTGACAGACAAATTTATGATTTCTTCGAGGGCGAAAAAGACATTCGGCGGGGGCTCATAAGGACTGTCGGCGACGCCGAGACCCGCTTCTCAGAGGATTATCTCCGGATCTTGAGAGCTGTACGATTCTCATGCCGATTCGGATTCCACCTCGACGAAGCGATCCTGGCCGCGACAAAAAAACTCGCGCCTTTCCTGAAAAAACTTTCGGCGGAGAGAGTCAGAGACGAGCTCAATATGTGTTTTACAGGGCCGGATCCGCGCCGCGCCCTCGAGCTGATGATGGAATTGCGAATCGCGGACATTGTCCTTCCCGAAGTCGCCGCGATGAAAGGAGTCGAACAACACTGTGAATACCATCCTGAAGGAGACGTCATGGTTCACACCCTGATTATGCTGGGGCATCTCACTCTTCCAGATCCCGAGCTTGCCTGGGCCGTTCTTCTGCACGATGTGGCAAAGCCGGTCTCCAGATCGGTCGGAGACGACGGAATCAGCCACTTCTACAGGCACGAGAACATCGGCGCAGAAATGGCCGCAGGCATTCTTGGAAGACTGAAATTTCCCGCAAGTTTCACAGAAAAGGTTTCGCATATTGTCGCCAACCATATGGCTTTCAGCAACATAGACAAGATGCGAACCGCCAGATGGAAAAGAATAATGGGAGCGGAAACATTCCCGTCAGAGATGGAACTCCACCGGATAGACTGCATTTCGAGCCACGGAAAACTCGACAATTTTCATATCATGCTCGACAGAATAAAAGAACTCGAAAATACGGTGAAGCTTCCCCCTCCCCTAATCACTGGAACCGATCTGATAAATCTCGGATTCACCCCAGGCCCCGCCTTCGGAAAAATCCTCGCAGAAATCTATGACAAACAGCTCGAAGGAATAATCAGCGACAGGAATACGGTTCTAGATCATGTGAAAACACAATTCATCCGGGGAGAATAAATCCTATGTTTTTTTGGTAACCGTTAAGCTGGTATTTTAAAAAATTTGAATTTATGCCCCAAGGGTGGCAGAGTTTATAAAGCCTTGGGTTTCAACCCAAGGAAAAGCATAAAAATCGTCACCGCCCTGAAAGGTCGGGGGGATTCGTAATCCTTCGTCCCTTCAGGACGAAATATCGTGGTGGGTATGTTTCCCGTGGTTGAAACCACGGGCTATATAAAGCCTAATCCTTACAGGATTAAATTCAGTCAGTCAATATATTGAGGGCAAACACCCAGTTTAACGGTCACGTTTTTTGTACCGCAAGAATCTGTCGAAAAGACGCGGATAAAATTTTGAGTCAAAATTTTATTTTCTAAGCGCATTTTCTGATTTCAGCAACATTTCCCGCGATTTTATCAGCGGCGCATATGATCTCGTCCTCTGTTGTGGGAATGCCAAGAGAAATTCTTATCGAGCTTAGAAGATACTCAAGCGGGACTCCCATCGCCTTGAGTACGTGTGAAACTTTCGACAGGCCCAAACAGGCCGAGCCGCCGGAAACACAGATGCCATCGAGATCAAGCCGCACAACAAGCGCATCGGAAGGCACACCGGCAAACCCGACACTAAGAGTATTTTTCAGGCTTTTGGCAAGTGGGGTATTGATCCTGAAATCTTTAACCCGCAACTCAAGTTCCTTTAATAAACGTACACGGAGCTTGTCATGATGTTTAATTCTCTCTTCCATCGTTGTCGTCGCAAGTTCGCATGCCTTTCCGAAACCGACAACTGCAGCAAGATTTTCAGTTCCCGATCTGAGCCCTTTTTCCTGCCCGCCACCGTAGATGAAAGGAGACAGCTTCATCCCTTTTTTCACATACAAGGCTCCTGCTCCCTTAGGGCCATATATCTTGTGTGAAGCCAGAGACAACAGTTCCACCCCAAGTTTTTTCACATCTATTTTAATCTTGCCGGCGGCCTGGACAGCATCTGTATGAACAGGCACTCCACACATTTGAGAGATTTTGGATATCTCTCCTATCGGCTGAATTGTTCCGACTTCATTGTTCGCAAGCATCACACTGACAAGAGCTGTATTCCGTCCAATTTCCTTTTCCAGACAGGCAGTATCCACAATTCCTTCGCCGTTGACCGGCAGGTATTTAACTTCCCCTCCCCTGCCCTCATTTTTTTTGCACGGGGACAATATCGAACTATGTTCGATCAAGGATGTGACAATCTCTTTTCTGGAAGGATCGCGTTCAAGGCTTGCGAAAATCGCAAAATTGTTTGATTCGCTTCCCCCGCTTGTGAAAATAATTTCCCCAGGATCGGCACCTATGAGCGCCGCGCATCTCTCGCGGGCAATTTCAAGCGCCTTCCTCGCCTCCTGTCCATAAGAATATGGACTCGAGGGGTTTCCAAATCTCTCACAAAAAAACGGCAGCATCTCCTTCAGAACCTCTGGAAGCACAGGAGATGTCGCATTGTAATCAAGATAAATTTTTCGCATAATTGTTTATCGTTTCAGTAGTATATCTTAGCTCCAAATACTATAATATGCAAATGTTTAGGATTTCGATATTCGAATTCCGGATTTGGTTGCGCCCAATGGCCGCCTCAGTCCCTCTTGTCCCTTGTGTCACTAATGTCCCTTTTTTATGGAATAAATATGAAAATTTTGCAGATAGCCGGAGAACAATTCAACAGCAGGCTTTTTCTCGGAACCGGTAAATTCTCCTCAGGTGAACAGCTCCGGGATGCCGTTCTTGCGTCCGGGACTGAACTTGTTACCGTATCCCTCAAGAGAACCGATTTTTCTCACGGGAAAAAAGATATATTGAGCTCTGTTCCGAAATCTGTAAAAGTGATGATCAACACCAGTGGTGCAAGAGATGCGAAGGACGCTGTCAGAATCGCGAAATTAGCGGAAAGCGCCGGGCACAGATGGATAAAGCTTGAGATTCATCCGGAGCAGAAATATCTCCTGCCGGATCCGATCGAAACGATGAAGGCCGCCGAACAACTTGTCAAAGAAGGCTTTATAGTTTTGCCATACATCAATGCCGATCCTGTTCTGGCGAGGAAGCTCGAAGATGCCGGAGTCCATGCCGTGATGCCGCTTGGTGCACCCATCGGCAGCAATCAGGGACTAAGGACTGAGGCAATGCTCAGAATAATCATCGAGCAGTGTTCGGTTCCTGTCGTGATTGATGCCGGGCTCGGAATGCCTTCCCATGCGGCGGCCGCGATAGAGATGGGTGCGGATGCAGTTCTCGTGAATACTGCAATTGCCTGCGCGGACAATCCGGCTCTGATGGCTGAGGCTTTCAAACTTGCCGTGATTTCCGCAGAGAGGGCTCTCGCCTCTGGCCCATCCAAAGTTTCCTCGACGGCATCACCCAGTTCGCCTTTCGATCTGTTTAGCCTATGAAAAATAATATTTCAGAAATAATTGATGGGATAGACTGGGAAAAGGCTGGAAAGCTTCTGGCGAATCGCGATTCGGGAAAAGTTGTTGAAGTCATTTCCAAGGACAATCCTTCACTGTCCGACCTGGCGCTTCTTCTCTCCCCTGGTGCTGAAAAGCACATCGCACAGATCAGGGAAAAGGCCGCTATTCTGAAGAAAAACCGTTTTGGAAAAACCATAAAGCTATATGCTCCCCTATATGTCTCCAGCTACTGTGTGAACGATTGCGCCTACTGCGGATTCAAGGTCGGAAGAATTGAAACGAGGCGGCATCTCACTGAAGAAGAAATAATAAAAGAGGCGGAAGCACTTAACCGTTCAGGGATTGATTCGATTCTTGTAGTTAGCGGCGAAGATCCAGACTTTGTTGATGTCGCATATCTTGAAACCACAATCCGCATACTGAGGAAATATTTCTCATACATTTCCCTTGAAGTGCAGGCTTTTGACACAAAATCCTACAGGCGTCTTTTCAATGCCGGAGCGCACGGCCTTGTGATTTATCAGGAAACTTATCGGAAGGATCTGTTCAATTCGCTTCACAAGGGACCAAAGTGTGATTATGAATTTAGAATTGGCGCACCGGCACGGGCGGCTGAAGCTGGCTTCTACAATCTGGGCATAGGAGTCCTCCTCGGCCTGGACGACTGGAGAAAAGAGGCCATCAGACTTGCCGCTCACGCATTTTATCTTAAGAAAAAATTTTGGAACTGCTCTATCCAGTTCTCCTTTCCAAGAATCAGGAACGAAAACTGCGAATTCCGCATTCCCGCCCCAGTTTCCGAGAAAGAACTCGAACAGATGATCCTCGCATTCAGGATGACATTTCAGGAATCTGACATAAGCGTCTCTACCAGGGAAAGCTGCGAATTTCGCGACAAAATAGTCATGAGCGCGGCAAATGTCATGAGCGCGGCCTCGAAAGTCGTTCCTGGCGCGTATTCGGAGGAAAAAGTGGAAGCAGGGCTCGGGCAGTTCAAGTTGAGTGACACTCGTACTATCGCGGAAATAACGAAAAGGATGTTGGAAATAGATCTCGATCCGGTTTTCAAGGACTGGGATACGGCATTTGGTAAAACACTAAATCCGAAGCGCGAAGTTCGAAATCCGAAACAAGCTCGAAAGGAATAAAAACTTAATTCGGAAACAATGTTTGAAACATTCGAATTATTTTAAAATTTTCCCAGTTTGTTTCGAATTTCGATATTCGGATTTCGAATTTGGCTGCGACGCAAGTTGCTCTAAGATCTCAGTGTTTAAATTGGCTTGGCAATTGAAACGGGATGAATATCATGAGATTGACAGTGAATGGAAAAATCACCGAGATGGAATCCGGGACAAGTATTTCCACATTGATCAACACTCTAAAACTGGAAAGTTCCAGATGCGTCGTTGAGCTCAATGGTGGAATCATCAAGAAGGATTCGTTTGATGAAATCTGTCTTTCGGACGGCGACAGAATTGAAATCTTTTCTTTTGTGGGAGGAGGCTGAAGGAAATTTCCGGGATATACCGGTAACGGCAAATCGCAATTGCAAATCTGGAGTATTTTCAGAAACAAGGACTAAAAGCCCACAATAAAATAGCAAAACGATTATCATATAATATTGTATGATGAAAAATATTCATTAACAAAGGAGGCGAAAATGAAAATTCGTGGGATGATCTTGATTGCTGGAATATTTCTTGCACCATCGCTCTTTGCCCAGGATGAAACACCGCTGGAGAGCAAAATCGAATCAATAGGGCTCTTCAAGAATGGACTCGGCTATGTCAAAGAGACAGTTTCGGTTCAGACCCCGGGTAAGTATGTCATAAGCAATGTTCCGGAACCTGTCCATGGCACATTCTGGATCGAGAGCGAAGCCGAGATCGTCGCGAAAGTCACGTCAAGGCTTGCCAAAGTTCCAGTAAAAGATTCCATCAGAACATTTCAGGATCTCTTCGCAGGCAGGAAGGTGACTGTGTTTTTCGGCAAGGAAGGGATACCCCCACAATCACTGAAGGGAACAATATGTCCGCAGGAGATATTGAAAACCGGAGGAACCTGGTCGCACGACTATGACACAGGGAACAATTACTACGGATATTACAACTCTTACAGGCCGTCTCAGCCACCAGCAGTTGACACCAATCCTCTCGGAGGGCGTTTCCTTAAAGTGAAAACTGACACGGGAACAACATATCTTGACAGCTCTCTCATCGCATATATCGAGTCGGACGGAGAGAACGAAACGACTGAACTGTTAAAGCCTGTCCTTGTTTTTGATGTAAAGAAAATTACTTCTGCGCCTGCCGTCATCAGCATCAGCTATCTTACAAGAGGAATAGCGTGGGCGCCTTCATATAAGATCGAATTGACCGGCACGGACGCGTTGAAAATAACTCAGAAAGCCATTGTCAAGAACGAGTTTGCAAAATTCGCAGATACGGAGCTCAATCTGATCTCAGGATTTCCGAACGTGAAGTTCGCATATGTGACATCTCCTCTTTCACCGCGGACAAACTGGGCGTCCTTCTTTCAGCAGTTGAACCGGAGAACATACGGAGGCGACCATCAGATTATGAGCAATGTGGTTTCCCAGCAGGCCATTTCAAGGGGACCATCCGACAGTGATGACTTGGATTTTTCTCCGGAAGGTGACACCGCCGACATCTATTACAACAGCATAGGCAGATTCACAATGGAGGAAGGGGATGCGATTGCGCTCGATGTGGCTTCGGAAAAAACCAGCTATGGAGAACTTGTGGAATGGATTATTCCCAACAACAGAAATCCAGACGGGAGACAAGTCCAGGAATATGAGATTCACCAGAATCCTGAAAAATATGAGCAGGCGACATGGGATGCAATGAAATTCAAGAACCCGTTCAAGTTCCCGATGACCACCGCTTCGGCGATGATATCTTCGTCCGGGAAATTTCTCGGAGAAACCGTAAGCACATGGGTGAATCCCGGCCAGGAGACTGTTCTTCAGATCACAAAGGCCTTGAGCATAAGCACAAATGCAACCGAATGCGAAGTCGAGGGTAAAAGGGAAATCGTATCTCTCGGAGGCCACAATTTTAGAAAAGGTCTGGCGGAAGGCGTGTTGACCGTAAAAAATCACAGGAAGAAGAATGTCAGTCTGCAGGTGAAAAAATGTTTTTCGGGCAACTTGAAAAGTGCCGAGGAAAATCCGAAGTGCGAACTTCGCGGGGAAGGCATATACTCGGTAAACAAGTCCAACGAGCTCATCTGGGATCTCGAACTCAAGCCCGGCGAGGAGAAAACACTGAAATACCAATACGAAGTCCTCGTGAGCAATTAAATTTCAGATTTCCTGTTATGTTGAGCTCAACATAACAGGAAATCTGAATCCAGACTCGAAGGCGATGCTGGCGGAATTTTGCACGATTAAGAGACGAATTATTGTTTTCATTTTTTTAATTCTTCTTTTTATATATTATTAATTTGCAGAACCATTCCATTCCGGTAATTTTTTGCTTTCTACGCTTGCAGGATTTTCATTATTATCGGGTCTTATCTTTTCCCATTTTTGCAATGTATCATTGTATTCTGCAACTCCGCTCCACCACCAATGTATTTCTCGAAGGGGCACCCAAATCCCCTCATCAGGATGTTTATACATTAACCATGTGGTGAAGATATCTGATATAGATAACTTTGTAAATATATTCTTATCTAAAGGCGAACCTGTGGGCGAATCGTCATAACTTGTTCCATCTGCAGATGGATAGCTATCAGAACGATTAATCCAGGATTCTTTTTCAACTAAGTTACCGTTAGAATCCAATTTTCTTTGCTCGAATAAGTCAACCCTTTGCCAAATTTGTTTCCCACCTTGGCCGTTAATATTTCCATTGAATACAATTCCAGGTGCAGCCACATATCCATAGCTTAACTTACTCTTGTTGATAGAAGGGAAATCGACTATATCTATTATGCCAGTTTCAGAAGTGAATTCAGCATCTGGTGCTTCTACGTTGAATGATGCAGCCTTGGAATATTCTTTCCCATCAATTGTCACAGTTCCCTTTATTTGACGTGGTGCGGCACTCTTCGTTATCCAGTGATATTTAACGGAGGGCTTTTCCAAGTCATCTGCAACCAATTTTGTTATTGTTGTCGCACCTTCTTCAGGGGCAATTGTTATGCTATCCTTTGCCGAGCCTAAAGTTGTCGAGCCTGAAGTTGAATTTATAGTCGAATAGCTTGAGATTGCTCCTTTGCGTTTAAACGCCATCGGACAGAAGGACTTATTTCGCGAGCAGTTCGGCGATCTGGACTGCGTTAAGGGCGGCACCCTTGAGAAGCTGGTCGCCGCTGATGAATATGTCGAGACCGCGCTTGTCGTCGCGCGAGCAGTCCTGGCGGATTCTTCCCACGAGAACATCATATTTCCCAGATGCGTCTATCGGCATAGGATATTTCTTTTCCGCCGGATTGTCTCGGACTTCGACGCCCGGAGCGGCGGCAAGGATTTTCCTCGCCTCGTCAGGGGTTATTTCGTTCTCGAATTCCAGGTTCAGCGCTTCCGAATGTGCGCGGAAAACTGGGACGCGGACGCAGGTGCAGCTAACCCTGAGTTTCGGATGATGCATTATTTTGCGTCCTTCGTTCTGCATTTTCATCTCTTCCTTCGTGTATCCATTATCGGTGAAGACATCAATATGGGGAAAAAGATTGAAGGCGATTCTCTGTGGAAGCGCGGAGATCGAAAGATTTAGGTCATTTGCCAGAACCTTGCGGGACTGTTCCTCGAGCTCGGCCATAGCCTTTGCACCCGCACCGCTTGCCGCCTGATATGTTGCGGCGACGAGGCGTATCAGTTTTTTGGCCTTGTGCAGAGGATATACTGCAACCACCATGATTATCGTGGAGCAGTTCGGATTTGCGATTATTCCATTGTGTTTTTTCGTATCTCCTGGATTGACCTCCGGAACGACGAGCGGAACATTGTCGTCCATCCTGAATGCGCTCGAATTGTCAATCATCACGGCGCCAGCGTCAACTGCGGATTTCGCAAATTCCTTTGATCTCGATGCGCCAGCACTGAAAAGCGCGATGTCAATTCCCTTGAACGAATCGTGCCTGAGTTCTTCAACGACTATTTCCTCACCCTTGAATTTTAATTTTTTCCCGATAGAACGTTCAGATGCAAGAAGTCTCATATTTTTCACCGGAAAATTTCTTTTCTCCAGTGTTTCAAGCATGTCGAGCCCTACAGCTCCGGTCGCACCAGCCACGGCTATATTGTAAGATTTCATTTTATCTCCTTGTGTTTTAGTGAAATTACATGAAAAGCGGAAAAAAGTAAGCCGGTATGGTAAAATTGCAAATAAATATTTGCTACAAAGAAGCCATAGATTACAAAAAATCTTGTAATTATACGGAATTTTGAGCCGGACAGTTGAAATCGAGAGGCTATCGGGCAATCTTAAATTAATGAAAACTAAGATTGTAGCAACCGTGATATGTTTGTCATTCATGACGATCCTGGCCATGTCGGATGATACCGCGCCTGCAATCTCTCCCTATGAGCTGGACAATGACTTCATACCGCTCGGAAAAATTGACGAGCTCCAGCTTGAGAACCTGAAGAAGCATCAGCTCAGTCCTGCGAAAATCTGTTCCGACGCGGTATTCCTAAGACGTGTCTATCTCGACCTCATCGGAACGCTGCCCACCTTGTCAGAATCCGAGACATTTCTGGCCGACGCTTCGGCTGACAAGCGCCGGAAACTGATAGATTCACTGCTAGAACGCGAGGAGTTCGCGTTATGCTGGGCGCTCAAATGGGGTGACATCCTGAGAATAAAATCGGAGTTCCCAATCAATCTCTGGCCCAACGCCGTCCAGGCATATAGCCACTGGATTTGGGAAGCCATCAAAGTGAACATGCCTTACGACAGGTTCGCCCGCGAACTTCTGGTTTCAAGCGGAAGCAATTTCCGGGATCCCCCGGCAAACTTCTACCGCGCCACCCAGGATCGCAGCCCCGCAGGACTTGCGAAAGTCGCAGCTCTGGCATTCCTCGGCACCAGACTGCAAAACTGGCCGGAGGAAGAAAGAAAGGAATTCGAGAAACTTTTTTCCCGCATCTCATACAAGAAGACCGGCGAATGGAAGGAGGAAATCGTATTCCTGAATTTCGGAACAACAGAGAAAATTTCCGTGGAAATGCCCGATGGCAGGACAATCAAAGTCCCTCCCGGCATGGATCCGCGTGCGGCGTTCGCAGACTGGCTCACCGGTCCCGCGAAGAACTGGTTTGCGCAAGCCGCAGTCAACAGAGCCTGGTTCTGGCTTTTCGGACGCGGGATAGTGCATGAGCCGGACGATTTTGTTCTTGGGAAAGGCGAAAGCCACCATTTTTTCCCACTGCTCGCCGGGATTTTCGGCGCATCGGAAGAAGTCAACATGGGCAATCCACCGTGCAATCCGGAGCTTCTTGATTATCTTGCCGGAGAGTTCATCAGGAGTGGCTATGATTTCAAAGCTCTCATACGGCTGATTGCGAATTCCGCAACCTACCAGCAGTCATGCAGGCCTTCATGCAATCCCGCCGATGCTGAAAAGTATTTCGCCGCCTATCAGATCCGGCGTCTTGATGCTGAAGTTATTTCTGACGCTCTGAGCTATCTTGCCGATTTCTATCCGAAATATATGAGCATGATTCCTGAACCTTTCACCTACCTTCCGGAAGGATTTCGCGCGATCGCAATTTTCGACGGCAGCATCAGCAGTTCATTTCTCGAGACTTTCGGACGTACTGCCCGTGACACCGGTTACCTGACTGAAAGGAACAACGAGACAAACTATTCCCAGAGGCTTTTCCTCCTCAATTCTCCGATCATCCAGAACAAGGTCACAAACAGCCTCTTCCTCAAGGAGATACAACAGAAAGCCAAGGGAGATCCCGAAGAAATGGTAAAACAGGTTTACCTTCTTGTCCTCTGCAGGTATCCGTCCGGTGAGGAATATGAAACTGTCATGAAGAACTTTGCCGATCCGGTACAGCAGAAACAGCAGGAGAAGAATGCCGTCAAAGGCAGGAAGAAATACCGTTTCAGGAATGCAAATTTCGCATGCAGACAGCTTGTATGGGCACTCGTAAATTCAAAGGAGTTCCTTTTTAAACATTAGGTTATTATTTCATGGACGCAGCGTCCATGAAATAATAACTATGGAGAACAAATATGGAAACACCAAAATGAAAATATGCATTAATTTTTTCCGTCTTATCATGGCTGTGGGGATATTTGTCTCGGTCGCGGCAACTGCTGCAGATGCCCAGCCAGGCGACGTTGCGCCGCAGACTTCCAAAGGGGCCAGGGCTAAGGCGGTGATTGAAATCTGGCTCTGGGGCGGTCCTTCCCATCTCGAAACTTTTGATCCCAAGCCTGATGCCGGCTACGACTACAATGGAGGATTCAAGGCAATACAAACAAATGTGCCGGGGATCGAGATAAGCGAGTTCCTCCCGAAGCTTGCGGGTCAGGCCGACAAATTCTCGATTATCCGCAGCATGACGCACGGCAACAACGGCCATGAAACGGCGACATATCTCATGCAGACAGGCCGGGAGCCGGGCGGGAAAGTCTTTCCATGCATCGGCGCGGTAATCGGAATGATGAAAGGATATGATTACGGTTACAGCGGAAAGATACCACCCTATATTGTGCTGACTACAGCGAAAGGAAGATTTTCCGAGATCGGTTTTCTCAACCCCAAGTACAAACCGCTTGTCACAGGAGGCGATCCCAACGCGAATGTCTTTGCCGTAGAAGGAATTGTGAATGCCGGTGTGACAAAGGAACAGCAGAACAAGAACCGTGAATTCCTTAAGACGATAGACCGCCTCGGCAGTTTCGTCACCTCCGGCGGAGAATTCGGAAAGTTCGACAGTTCCGGCGACGAGGCCTACAATCTCATTGCCGGAGAGGCGGGCAGCGTTTTCGATCTGAGCAGGGAGACGAAGGAAATGCGCGATCTCTACGGGCGCAACTGGTTCGGGCAGTCATGCCTCGCCGCGAGGAGACTGGTCGAATACGGCGTTCCCTATGTCACAATAAACTTCAGCGGATGGGATTCGCATAAAAGGCATTTTCAGACGATGCGAAACAAACTGTCGCAATTGGATCAGGGACTTTCCGCCCTGCTGCAGGATCTGCATGATCGCGGACTGCTCGACAGCACCATCGTGTGGTGCAGCGGTGAGTTCGGACGCCAGCCAAAGGTCTCGTGGGACAGCCCCTGGAACGGCGGACGGCAGCATTACGGCAAATGCTTCAGCACCCTTGTGGCGGGGGGCGGATTCAAGGGCGGATGCGCGGTGGGCAAGTCCGATGACAAGGCGGAAAATCCTGTTGAGCGCCCCGTCTGGCCGCAGGACTTTCTGGGAAGCATATATGAGCTCATGGGAATAAATCCAGACGCTAAAATGCCGAATCCCATGGGAGAGGATATAAAAATAATGCCGCCGGAATCAAAGTCCGGACGACTCAGAGAAATATATGAGTCAAAACCATAGTCATCCTACTGGATGACGGATTGATGGATCTTTGGATTGCCCGCCTTCGTCCAATTCGGACTACGGCGTAGCATGTTGGATTATTGGTCGCGAGTTTAAAAAAGTTAAAGGCACATAATATTTGGATAGAAATACAAAATGGACATTTTGAAAATTATTGGGGCACTATTCCATGCATATCTTCTTGACTTGCAACAATCCAGGAATCCATTTATCCAATAATCCATAGGACGATAATGGTGTGAAAATGAGAAAACTTTGTTTATCCGTATTTTTCGCAGCGATTGCCGCGTTTTCAAATACTGCGGCGGCGCAGAATCAGGCACCCCATATCGGCTACGTCTATCCTGCGGGCGGACAGACCGGAACAACCGTCACGACAATCGTCGGGGGAATGAACATGAAGGACATGGACAGCGCCTTCATATCCGGGAAAGGCGTTTCAGTTAAATCCGCAAGCGCCATAAAACTATTCAACGACAAGTTCAGCAACGATCTGAAAAACGAGATAAGGCCCATGCTCGAAGCGATGGAAAAAGGCCAGGATCCGATCGCAGCCTTGAAGAAGAGCACGGAAGACATGATCGCAAGATTAAAGAAACAGCACGAAAAGGAAATTGCCGAAAACGCCGCCGATCCCGCAAAAAAGGATGCCAAAACTGACAGTGGAGACATCTATGAAAATATTCTGAAAGTTGTTCCAGGCGAAAAGCTTATATATATTGACAAGACTCCGGAGGAGCTAGTGGAAATGATTAGGAGGCTTTCTCCGATGGAATACCAGTGCCTATGCAAGTCGGTCTTCGCAAAGACTGATGCCCTTCAGACAAGCCCCGCCATCGAGCAGAATGCGATTGTCGAGATTGAAATCGCCAAGGACGCCATCCCTGGAATGCGGGAATTGCGCCTCCGCTCCCCCGGCGGCTACAGCAACCCGATTTTTTTCGAAGTTGGAAAGCTCCCTGAAAATTCCGATCCATTCTTCAGTTCCGGCGATCAAAATCCCGTCAGAAAAATCGAGACCTTTCCTTCCCTTCTGAACGGGCAGATAATGCCGGGAGAGGTTGACAGATTCAAGTTCATGGCAAAAGCCGGCGGGGAATACGCTTTTTCAGTTCTGGGACGCGGCCTTCTGCCTTTCATCGGAGATGCCGTGCCGGGATGGTTCCAGCCAGTGCTCTCAATCCATGATGACAATGGCAAACTTCTTGCATATTCCGACAGCAACATGTTTGATCCCGATCCTGTCCTCGGGTTCACAGCACCGGCGAACGGCATCTACGAAGTCCGGATCCGAGATTCGCTGTACAGAGGACGGGAAGATTTTGTGTACCGTCTAAAAGCTGAAACCGGACCGCCGCCACAGATTGAGATGAAAGAACTGAAACTGGATTATGAAATCGCCAAGATCAAAGAATCCGAAAACAACGATTCCAGCTCGGACGCACAGAGAGTGGATTTTCCCGTCCTGATTTCAGGCGCCATTGACAAACCCGGCGACGTTGACTTCTTCAGGATCAAGGCGACCAAGGGACAAAAAGTGGCAGTCGAAGTTTTCGCGAGACGCCTCGATTCCCAAATGGACTCCCTGCTCCAGATCCTTGACGATGACGGGAAAATCCTAGCGTCCAACGACGACTGGGACTGCCTCTATACTGGTATGAAGACACATCATTCCGACTCATACTGCCTCTTTGATGTTCCAGAGGACGGAAAATATTTCATCCGGGTTTCCGACACCCAGGCCAAGGGCGGTGAAAAATTTAAATATTTTCTGCGGATTGACAACCCCCATCCCGACTTCCAGGTTTACATGGATCCCTCCGCCCTCAACGTGACCAGCGCCAACTCCAATCCATTCACCGTCCATGTCCAGCGGAAAGACGGCTTCGACCTGCCGATCAATATTGCAGTGGAAGACGGACCGGAAGGTGCCAGAATAGACGGCAATGTCATACTGCCCGGCGTGGACACAATGAGCATGACGCTCTTCCTGAATGAGAAGACTGGGCTGGGGTTACACAAATTCTCCCTTTGCGCCGAAGCCAGATCGGACGGCCTCAGGGTGGTACGGAAAGTGATTCCCTCCGACAATGTGATGCAGGCTTTTATCTACATGCATCTCGTTCCCTCTGAAGATTTTATGCTCTTTGTGAAACGCCGCACGTGGCTGCCGAAAATTAAACTTCCCGACGAAATAGCGATACGGGCAGGCGAAGAAAAGACTTTGAGCTTCCAATGCCCCGGCTTCAAGCCCAATAAGGACAACGATTATTTTCTTGAACTTTATCAGCCACCCAACGGGATATCAGTGGCCGACGGAGAGTTCCAGGGCGAGAACTATGTCTTCCAGATCAAGGCCGCTCCGGAAACAAAGCCGTGCAGGACAAATCTCATATTTCTATACCTGTCGGAAAAGAAGAAGGACAATCCCAAGAGATCACGTTGGCCTGCAGGTTTTCTCCCGGCCATCCCCGTAAAAATAGCGGAAAAGCTTAAATGATTTACACATTTTCCCGCGAAGTTTCAGGGAGCGGCAGTGTCTTTCGTAGAGAAACTCGAACTGTTCCTGTTCTTTTCTGCCCATGGCATAACTCCTTTGCGTTTAAATCGAAGGTCCGACCGTGGAAGGATTGGCCGGAGGTTCCTTATCGAACCGTAACTTCGAAAAACAAGACGGCAGGACAACCTGCCACGGAATCGGCGAAATCTTTGGCGACCAACACGTGGATCCGGTCATCGTTGCCGCAGCCAACGAACACGGTTGCCGATACGTTTCAGCCGTGCAATGCTGGAACAATAACATGTTGAACTCAGCCGCCAAATATCTCAAGGAAAGGACCGGTGGCGATTCACGTCCGAGACCAGGGATGTCGGACGTGGGGAAAGGCGGGGCGATCAGTTTGATGCTGGTGGGCGATAGTCTTACCAGCGCGTCGGTTTATCCGGGGGAACTCTACAAACTATTTGCAACCGACAATAATCCAAATGAAATTTTGTGTATGATGGTCTATGGAATTTTGATAGTTTTTCAGAAAAATAATGAAATTATTTATCTGAAAGACTATAGTATTGTTGCCAAATTAAAATATCAGAAAATAACTTTGAAAGGAAATTCTAGATGAATATAGTTTCAACAAACAATGCGCCTGCCGCAATAGGGCCTTATTCTCAGGCTGTCAAAACAGAAAATCTGGTTTTCCTGTCAGGCCAGCTGGGTGTGGATCCTGCCACGAAAAAACTCGCAGGGGAAACTATTGAAACCCAGACAACCCAGGTTTTCAAGAATATCTCCGCCGTCCTAGCCGCTGCCGGAACTAGCCTTTCTTCTGTTGTGAAGACTACTGTCTTTCTGAAAAGCATGGATGATTTCACGAAAATGAACGGAATATATGAATCGAATTTCAGCTCACATAAACCCGCCCGTTCTACCGTCCAGGTGGCAAAACTGCCTCTCGACTCCCTTATTGAAATAGAGTGTGTTGCCACGACGGAAAAATAACTGCCAACATGGCAGGCATTCACGGCTCGGGACAAAGCTCCTGACGTTAAAGAGGACTGTTGCGAATCTCGCATTCAGGCTCGCCTCCAGGCGATATTCGAGTTCCTGGAAAAACACGGGGTGAACACTGGTAAGGAGACAATTCAATGCAGGATTATTACAATAGTAAGGGGAAGGCCGACGCCCCCTTCAGCTGGATACGCATACATCCCTTCATGGATGAGGCAAGCCAGCAGGAATTCCCCATCGACCATGCGGGGAAACAGGAGACATCCCTCATGATGGCATTCTGTCCGGAAGGTGTCAATATGGAAAAGTTTGCCAGCGACAAATGGTATGCGAAGACGGCAGTTGAGGCAAGCCGGGAATACGGCATGAAGGCGAAGGCAAAGATTCTGGATGGAATGAGGAAAACACTGAAAGGATAAGGGATGGACAGCATAAGGATATGGCGCTCCCCGCTAACGAAATTCGGACATTTCACGAAGGAGCTTGACGATTTAAACGAGAATGAAACCGTCACGGCAAATAAAGTCTACTCTGACAAGGAGCTCTCCAGAATATCAAAATCAGGGTTCAATGCCATATGGGTTCATGGTCTTCTGAGAAACATCGTCAAGTCGGAAGTTTTTCCTGAACTCGGAGAGAATTCCGCAATCCATCAGAAAAACATGAAAGAACTTATAAGCCGGGCGGCCAGGCATAGTCTGAAGGTTTTCATATTCATGCAGCCGCCCCGCGGGATATGGGACGGCTCGGAGTTCTGGAAGAAACATCCGGATGTCGGCGGAAACATTGAAACCATCAGTATCGGTGAGGAAGTGAAAATCAGGTGCCTATGCACTTCGACACCTGAAGTGAAAAAACTTCTGCGGCCGCGGCTGCATAAAATGTAACCTTCTTGTAACCCACATGTAACTTTACAACTCTTCCCATCCAGTATATACTTAAGACATGAAGCGATGAGCCGTGGTGGCGCATCAAGAAAAAATATAACAATGAAGGAGACGAAAATGGTGACGAAAATGTTGAAGGCGCAGATCGAGTTTTTCGCAAAGTTCGCACAGATGCTGACTAGCGGCATACCTACTGTGCCTGTCTTGGAAATTCTGCATGACGAATGCAGCTGTCACCCTTTAAAGAAAGAACTTGTCAAAATGCGCAAGGCTGTATCGGGCGGGGGCTGTCTTAAAGACGCAACTGTTTTCTAAAAAATTATCAATGAAAAGTCGAAACTCCGCCAAACCAAAGCTCATATTCGCCTTGCCATTGCACGATATGCAGCATGCTGTTCGGCTGGAACGAAAAGCCCTCCGGTTGTCCAGAAAATGTGGGTGGCTGCGCCTGGACTGGCCTGTAGCCCCATGCTTTTAATGAATTCAATGCCTTCATTTGTCCGGTAGAGCATTTTCGGGCCTCCACACGCGGAGGATGAGGAAGTTTCGACCTCCATGTCCTCCGTTTCATACATTGCCAAGAGATAGCGGTACATATCTTTGTCGGTCAAAGTTATGCAGGCGCTCAGCAGCGGCTCCATAAGTTTACCCACGAAGCGGGACGGACAGGAAACCGCCAGGCCATCCGCATCCGTCTTGAGAGTCAGTCCGAAATCGTAGATACTGATGTCGGAATGTTTTCCTGTGATAAGCCCGGCAGCCATGCATGGTGCCTGCACGGGTTCGATGAAGAAGCAGTGTGCAAAGTCGCCGAAGACATGCCGTGCAGCAAAAGTTATTCCACCCGGTGCGCCTCCTACACCGCAGGGCAGATAGAAAAAGACCGGATGCCCGGCATCCACCCTTATTCCGGCATCAGCAAACTGCTTCCTCAGACGCAGGAGCGCGACACTGTATCCCAGAAAAAGTTCCACCGAGTTCTCGTCGTCTATGAAGTGGATCTTGGGATTTCCATCGGAGAGCTGGCGCGCCATGACGCATGCCGCCGTGTAGTCGGACGCATGTTCGACCACGTCTACACCACGCTTGCGAAGGCGTTCCTTCTTCCAGTCCTTCGCCTCTTTGGACATGTGGACGGTGACACGGAATCCCAGAGCGGAACCCATTATGCCTATGCTCAGGCCGAGATTCCCGGTGCTGCCCACAGAGAGTTCATATTCTCCGAATATCCTGCGGAATTTCGGATCCAGAAGCTGACGGTAGTCGAGGCCATCGTCCATGAGCGCCGACTCCCTGGCAACCCTTTCGGCAAAGTGTAGTACGGCATAAATTCCTCCGCGCGCCTTTATGGAACCGGCAACCGGAAGGGCATGGTCTGCCTTGACATACACATTTGACAACCCGTCAATTCCGTCCTCGCGGGCGATCCATGACGCGAGTTTATGGCATTTGACCAGCTTTGATTCAATGATGCCGCCACTCGCATCCAGGTCAGGAAAACATTCAGCCAGCAGAGGTGCGAAACGCTGCAGTCGTTTTTCTGCATCCAGGATGTCTTCGAATTTCAAAGGAAGCGATTCAAGGCATTCCGGCGCATGCCTGCATCCTGGATTACCCCAGAAAAAAGGTTGCGCCCCCTTGAGCCGTTCAATTGCAGATGGTTCCATGTATTTATTTAGCTCCTATTTCAATTCGACACGTTAAAATCATTTTCAATCCCTATTCCACAAAGGCATATGAATTGCCAACATTTTCAAATTTCGGATAACTGTTTCACTTGGCCATTGGCCTCGTATCATGGGGACAGCGGATGTCGGTTTTCCTCTCCTGCCTCGCACGAGCCCTATGACAGTTCCTCGATCGTTTCCTCGAACACCCCGATGGACTCCCTCAGGGCATCCTCCGTGATGCAGAGAGGCGGGGCGATCTTGACGCACTCGCCTGCGATTCCGACAGGAGCGAACATAAGAAGTCCCTTCTGGAAGCAGGCCAGATTGATCCTGGTCGCCATATCGGGGTCCGGCGTCTTTGTTCCCGGTTTCACAACCTGTATTCCGGCAACGAGGCCTTTCCCATGGAGACAGCCGAGAAACTTCGAATGTTTTTCACATATCTTCTCCAGGGCGGGATTCAGGATTTCACCCATTTTAGCGGAATGCTCAACGAGTTTTTCCTCTCTGATGATTCTCAAGCTCTCGAGCGCGCTGGCGACGCAGAGCGGCGAAGCAGAATGCGTCGATGTCATCGATCCTGGGGGATATAGCGACATCACGTCGGAACGCCCGATTACCGCCGAAAGAGGCAGAGATGAAGTTATACCTTTGCCGCATGCGACAAGATCCGGCTTTATCCCGTAGTGCTGGTATGCGAACATCTTGCCGGTGCGGCCGAAGCCGGACTGCACTTCGTCCATTACGAGAACGATGTCGTGCTCGCGGCAGAAGGATTCGAGCTTTTTGGCGTACTCCACGGGGAAGAAGTCCGGGCCGACACCCTGGTAGGATTCCGAGATCGCTCCGCAGATATTTTTGGGCTCCACGCCTTTGGCCTTGAGCGTTTTCAGAAAAAGATCAAATGAGGTATCCTCGTTCTTGTATCCGTCGGGAAAGGGAACCTGTACAAAAGACGGATCCAGATCGCCGATCCATTTCTTCAGCCTCGGCATTCCGCCGGCCAGCTGCGCTCCCATGGTACGTCCATGGAAGGCGTTTCCAAAGCTTACAACGATATTTTTTTTCGGCCCGTGTTTTTCGAGGCCGTATGTTTTCGCGAGCTTTATGCAATTCTCGGTGGCCTCGCTGCCGGTGCTGAGAAGAAAGACCATGTAGTTTCCCGGATCCGGCGAGATCATTCTCAGTTCGCGCGTCAGTTCCATGCGCCCCTCGTGGACAAAGACATATGTCGACAGCAGGCCCTGATCAATTATCTCTTTCAGTTTGCCGCATATTTCGCTGCGGCCGTGTCCGGCATTTGCAATCAGAACGCCCGAGGACCAGTCTATCCATTTGTTGCCCCATTTGTCGTAGACGCTGGATCCTTCCGCCTTGTGCCAGACTATGGGAGGCTGGCCGGCCATTGATCTGGGTTCTGACTTTCCGAGCTCCTCGAATATCGGAAGAGACTCGGGAACCGGAATCTTCGTCTTGATGCGACGGAACCTTGTATTGACCTTCTTCACTTCGACAGGCGTCAAATCGTATGTTGCCATTTTCTTGCTCCTTATGGTTAATTTGTTAATTTGCTTATTTGCCGTTCTTCAATTTCACCGCCGGATTTTTTCCGTAGACGATCCTGACCCATTCGCCATCGTTCAAGATGGACATTCTTGCGGCCTCGACCACCAGCTCGTTGATGCTGCTGTTTGCAGGAGTTGCGATAATCCCTCTTTCATCCGTCTCCCTGATAAGTTTTCTGCGGCACTTCAGGGATGCCGAGGCTTCAAGCCCCCTGCATTCCGTTTCAATCTTGTGCATCCTCTCGATGCTTGCCGCTACGGAATCATAGCCATAGCCTATCGGTCTGAAACCCTCTCCATCCCACGGGACGATCCTGTAGAAGTCAGGGCTCACATAATTGTACAGCGAGCCGGTGCCTTCCAGGTAGCAGTGGCGCACGCCCCTATCCTGATCATTGTGCTGGATCATTCCAGTCCTGCCCTTCCCCTCGCAGTACATCAGAAGTCCCTGGTCGTTGCTTCCGGCGCCCGCATCGGGGTATCCCAGCCCGTCGGTCACAGAAAGCAGGGCTCCGTTCTCGTAGCGCACTCTTCCGTTGGCCCACATGTAGCCTTCTTTTCCGTTCGGGAACCTGCCTTTGATTCCTGAAACCGACACCTCCGAGGGCTTCAGGCCGGTGATGAAATACACAAGGTCCACGTAATGGCATCCGACATAGACGAAGGGATCGGTCTGATCCGCAGTGAACCAGTTCTGGAAATTCGAATGGCGGTAGTAATATGGCTCGATCAGCTTCGCCTCCCCCATAGTGAACTCTCCAAAGCGCCCCCGGGCGTATTCTCTTTTCGCCACAAGTGCGCGCCGCTCGAAGCGCTTGTGGTATTCGACCCCGACAAAAAGCCCCTTTTCCAATGCCAGCTTTTCTATCTCGACGGCCTGCGCGTATTTGAGCACAAGCGGCTTTACGCAGAGCACATGCTGATCGCATCTCAGCGCCTCCATGACAATTTCATAGTGGAACTGGTCGGGCACCGCAACTATAACCGCCTGGCGTTCAGGCATTTCCGCGAGGACTTTCCTGAAGAGATCGGGGAAATTCTTGTCGGGCGGATTCTCGAGCGACGGATAGGCCTCGAAATCCTGTCCGGGGAAGGCCTCCAGCAACTCGGGGTTTTTCTTCAGCTCCCTGAGGGGTGCGTTGTTCAACGCGCAGACCTTTATCCTTCCTACGACACCGGTTCTCTGCAAGTGATATACGGAGGGAAGAATAAGATCATTCGTTATCATTCCTCCTCCGACGATGCAGACATCTAGCATTGAATTCTTCAGCATTTGTCCTTGATCTCCATGTTATATATATATGAAACGCATTAAACAATATCCGAACACACCTTCTCTCCGTTCTCCCCAAAGGTGCTGGCGGATACAGCAAACAGACAACTGGTGGCGACAAGAGATTTAAATAACTCGACGACACGCCTCCAAGCCTCTGCTGTAAACGCCGGGAATCTCTAATCCTTGATCTTCGCAATTTTCCGCCATGCGGCGATGAGGCTGTCCGCCGTCCTTACCGAAAACGGATTTGAACGGGGAGTAGTCTCGTAGCCTCCGCGTCCGTAGTTCCATGGATTGGGTATGTATCCTCCGCCAATCCGCAGATTCCCCGTGCCG
>CAIQLG010000233.1 GCA_903872565.1 uncultured Lentisphaerota bacterium
GAAAATAATGCATTCATAATTTTCAAAATGCCTTTTTTTATTTCCATTCCAATTCCATGCGTCTTTGCCTTTTCTTAACCCAAAACCAATAATCCACTAATCCGAAAATCCATCAATCCGTCATCCTGTGGGATGACTATGAATTTATTTAGATGAAAAACGATAGAACTGGAATATCCCACATACGTTGCCGTGTCATAGCCTTTGAGTTTTACCCATGGCATCTGCGGCAACCATTGCATTCAGAACTTTTTCAGGAGTGATGATGCCCGCTTCGTGATGTATGCCTTCCGCAGATGCGCAGGCCTTTTCGGCGGCTTTCAGCAACTTGTTTCTATCGTGGTCTTGGAGCCCGATGTCGGCAAGTGTGGTCGGCAGACCTATCTTCTCGCAGAACGACAGCACTGTGGCGATTTCCGCAGTTGCGGCATCCGTCAGATGAAGCCCGGCCAAAACGCCAAAGGCCACTTTCTCCCCGTGGTAGAAGGCGTGGGTTTCCTCCAGTGCTGTAAGCCCGTTGTGGATTGAATGTGCAGCCGCCAGGCCGGAACTTTCAAAACCGATTCCGCTCAGAAGGATGTTCGCCTCTACAATGTGATTCAGAGCCGGAGTGACGATATGCTTCTCGCTTGCGAGTTTAGCGGCTGGACCGTAGGTCAAAAGCGTGTCGTAGCATAGTTTCGCAAGATTTAATCCTGTCATAGTGCTCAACCCGCCACACTCGTTCTTTGACTTGGTGCGTTCGCAGGATCTGGCCTCGAACCATGTCGCCAGCGCATCACCCATCCCGGAGACCAGGAAGCGGGTGGGAGCATCAGCTATCACTCTAGTGTCAACAAGAACCACCTGCGGATTCATTTTCTGATAGTAAACGGAATCGAAGACACCATCCTCCGAATAGATGACGGCACAGCCGCTGCACGGCGCATCTGTCGAGGCGATAGTCGGAACTATGATTACCGGGATTCCGGCCCGGTCGGATGCGACTTTCGCAGTGTCTATGGTCTTGCCGCCACCCATTCCAACTAGAATGTCGATCTTGTTGTGACTGATAATTTTCTCCAGACGGGCCAATTCTTTTTCACAGCACTCGCCATGGAATGCCTCTATGGCAATTTTTTCGGCGGCGAGCTCTTGGGTGCGGGCGGCAAGAATCCTGCTTCTCACGGTAGGAGAGGCCAAGATGAGTCCGGTTTTCCCCAACAGTCTTATCAGGCGCGGCAATTCGTCGAGAACTCCTTCTCCCTGGATGTATTTCCCGGGAAATACAGCTTTTAAAAACAGATTGACATTTTTTGTTTCCATCTGAGACCTCCATGTATTTTTTCAATAAATCTTTATCATAGGCGGAACATCGCTCCCATCTTTCTGCCGAGAAGGGTGGCTGCCGCTCCCAGCGTGCAGACCAGAAAAAGCATTGCCCAGACACCAAAGGCGCAGGCGATATAGGGGCCGGATCCCAATATCTGGGAAAGTTCAAAAATTGCTCTTGTGATGGGAAAGAACACGGTTTTCTGTGCCAGGATCAGCGAGTCCGACACCTCGAGCATGGAAAAGCTGAAAGCGAATAGGGCGCCGACAATCAGATTCGCGCTGATCAGCGGAACTGTTATTTTGCGGATGGTCATGAATGGAGTGGCTCCGAGATTCTTTGCTGCTTCCTCCAATTCCACCGGTGTCTGTTCCAGACCTGCGGAGACGGCCCTGACAACATATGGCAGACGGCGTACTGCATATGCCGCAGCCAGCAGCAAGGTCGGATTCGTTATCGGATTCATGATTTCCCGTGCCCAGCTGAAACGGACGGAGAGGCAGAGATAACCGAATGCCATGATTATGCCCGGCACGGCAAGCGGCAGCATTGACAGCATATCGAACAGGATTGCACCTTTCAGTTTCCAGCGGACAACAAGAAGCGAGGTCAGAAATCCTGCGCCTAGGGCGACAAGCATTGCCAGGCTGGAATATTTAAGACTGTTCATAATGCTTGGAACAACAATCTTATCCGAGAGTGCGTTCTCAAAGTGCACCAGTGAATAGGCGTGCGGCAGGATGGTGCCATACCAGTCCTTGGAGAAGGCGGTCAGGATCAGCGCGAAATGCGGCAGGGTGGCGCAAGAGGTTATTCCCAGCAGAAGAACCATCGGCAGATATTTTTTCCAGCCGACAATGGCTGTCGCAGAGGATCCGGAACTCCCCTTGGTGACAGTTCCGGCATAAGTTCCGCCGAATACAAATTTTGACAGCAAGTAAAGCCCTGCGGAAATCAGGAGCATGATCAGTACCAGCGAATATGGCAGCGCATTGCTTTCCAGCTCTGTGATCCCATTGAATATCTGGACTGTTGTGACGCGGTTGTATCCGAACATGAGCGGTGTCCCCAGTTCGGTGAAGCTCCAGATCAGGACGATGCTCCCGCCTGCAAGCATCCCGGGTTTGATGAGAGGCAGGGTTATCTTGCGGAACCGGCGCCAGCGTCCTGCCCCGAGGTTTCTGCCGGCCTCATCCATGGCAGGATCAATGTTTGCAAGCGCAGTTGCCAGGTTCAAATACAGAATCGGATATAGGTGCAGGGACTCAATGAGGCAGACCGACCAGAAGCGTCCGTGCCCACCCAGCCAGTCCACTGGTGACAGTCCCCAACTTACCAGCATGGTATTGAAAACTCCATAGTTTCCAAGCAGGTGCTGGAAGCCCAGGGCTCCTACAAATGGCGGCAAAATCATGGGTAGCATGATGAAAAGAGTCGTCAGCTTCTTTCCGGGGAATTCAAACTTGTCATATACCATGGACAGAGGCAGGGCGATAAGAAAGACCATCGCTGTGGCAACTGCCGAGATCGCGAAAGAGTTCAGAAGACCTTCCACATAGATGGAACTCCTGAATATTTCGAGCAGCATCCTGACATTTAGCCCCTGTTCGATCACAGTGTAGACAGGCAGGAGCAGGAACACCGCAAAAAACAGAAGAAGCAGAAATGCAGTCATGTAGCGTACAAAATTCATTTTCCATCCTCCGCGAGCTGTGCCGCCTGCAGATAGTTCTGCCTGGATTGTTCTGTCCACTCGCGTCTGAGCCTGATCACGTCAATCATTGTCCAGTCCTTGCCTGGGTAAAGCAGAGCGGTGTTTTTCGCGGCTTCCGCGTAGCTGAATGGCAGTTCGTTGAATTTGGCTGTCGCCTGCGGCACGGCTCCGGGACCGCCAGCCTTGATGATTTTGTCCCAGGCGTTTTGCAGTTCCGGCTGCGGGTCGAGGGCGATGCATTTTATCATGGTACGGATAAGATTGAAATACGGTCCGGTCCAGTCGGCGTGATATTGAAAACCTTCACTGTCCCGGTACGGATCATACCTGCTGTCGGACATGAAGCGCTGGTATTCGGGAACAAACATATCTTTTCGTATTGGAGTGCGCCGCAGAGCATACTTCAGCGGGCCTCCCGGAGTTTTCAGCTGGAAATCCCAGAGTTTCTGTCCTTCTCCTGACAGGACAAACTCGATGAATGCACGGGCCGCCTGTGGGTTTGGCGAACCTCGCATAAGCTGTATCGGATCTGGTGAAACCGATGTTCCATTGCGCGGTGAAATGTAAACTACACGTTCAACGCCGGACTGTAGTTCCGTCCATTCCGCCTCGGATCGTCCATAGAAATCAATGCACATCCCTGCCGCAGTATCTCCATTGGCGATGTCCTGCGGCACTTTGCCGGCCGAGTCTGTGACATATCTGGAATTGGCGGCAATGCGTTTTATAAGATTGAGACCTTCCGCCCACCCGGAGATTTTACCGTTGTTCAACCCGTCCTTCCCAACTGCCTCAGCCATTGTCTCCTGAATTATCATCTCGAAACATTTGTTGATGGATCCTGACTTCGTCGGGTCGGCTACGGCTATCTGCTGGAAGAAGCGAGGTTCGCCCAGATCGTGCCAGGCAATGGGAGGCGAGGAGTCGCGCATGGATTTTATCCTGTCAACATTGTAGCAGATGCCGAACGAAGCAAGACATACCCCGTAATAACGGCCATCCTTATCATATAAAGTTTCCCCGCTGAATTCCCGTGGGATTATTCCATCCGAAAACCATTCGGGATGAAGCTTCCGGATTCCAGCATCAACAGCATACCCCTTGTCGGCATGTTTGGCGTGATCGTAAGCACCACCGCCAAAGAAGATGTCAATCCCAATTCCCACATTCGATGAGAGGAACATTTTTCTCGCTTTTACAGCTTCCACTGGCGCATCCTGCGGCGGATTATCAAGGCGGTGGTTGCTGAACGCGTCCGCTATGGTCTTACTCCAGTTTCCGTTATCCGGATTAGACTCCCAGTACTGGCGGAATGCGGCTTCGAAACGGTCATTGATGTAGCGGACAATGTCGGACGTGCCACCCGGGCTCCGCCAGTCAAAAGCAATGTCCCTGCCGAATTTTTCCAGATAGTACTTTCTGAATGCATGTTCGAATTCATATTTTATCGGTTCCGCATGGGGCGTGATTATTGTCAGTCGGTCTTTGCCGGAAATATCCTCCCTGCCCGAGAGCGGACGAAGAAGCAGTGGAATTGCGACCAGGACAACAAGAGGTAGAAACGCCAGTAGCAGGCGACAGATCATTATTTTACTTCCCGAACCAATTCTGGGACTCACAAAACACTCCGTTGAAATCGAAAATTCGCAATTCGTAATTTCTAATTTCTAATTTCTAATTCGTAACTGTAGGCCTAAAACTTCTGTCTCCTGTCGTCTTATTTTCTATACTAAAAGTACCACATTTTCCGGGGCGATGCTGAAACGACATTTCTCTCCGGGTCTTCTCTGCCTGGCCCCCAGCTCGGTTACGGTCAGCCTGCATCCGTTGGAATTGATGTTCCATACGGAGGTTTCTCCCAGAAACACTCCGCCTTCGATGATCGCATCAAAACTGTTAGGAGCAACGCCGCTGCCAAGCAGTATGTTTTCCGGTCGAACCAGGACGGTTGTCTCCGGGTTGCCTTCGGGCATCTGCAATGCCGAGGTCAAGTTACCGATTGCGGTCTCAACCACAGTTTCGCCTTTTTTACAGGGAAGCAGTGTCCCGGACACGAAATTGCTTTCACCAAGAAAACTGGCGACAAAGCGGTTTGCTGGCCTGTTGTATAGCTCCTCAGGAGTGCCGGTTTGCTGAATCGTCCCATTGTCAATCACTGCAATCCTGTCGGCCATGCTGAGCGCTTCCTTGCGATCGTGTGTGACGTAAATCGCTGTAAGACTCCGCTCTTTGCATATGCGGCGGATTTCGACGCGCATCGTGTCCCGAAGCCTGGCATCAAGATTTGACAACGGCTCGTCCAGAAGAAGTACTTTCGGATTTACCGCCAGTGCTCTTGCCAGAGCGACACGCTGTTGCTGTCCTCCCGACAGGGATGTCGGCCTACGTTCATCGTAGCCACCCAGCTGGACTGTCTCCAGAGCGGCTTTCACACTATGGTCAAGTTCCGGATTTTTAATGCCGGAGGTAGTCAGTCCGAAAGCAACATTCTCATAGACTGTCATATGCGGCCACAATGCGTAATTCTGGAAAACCATGGTGGCCTGGCGTCTTTCAGGCGGCATATGGGTTATATCTTGCTGGTCGAAACTGACAGTTCCGGTGTCCGGTTTGACAAAGCCTGCGATGATTCGCAGCAGTGTGGATTTGCCGCAGCCGCTTGGTCCGAGCAGGAAAAAGAATTCTCCGGAATTGATGCACATGTCAAGCGGAAGCAATACCGGACTTCCTGCCTGATATTGTTTGCTGATTCCTTTTACGATTACTGCTGCCATACTAATTCTCCTTGTCCAGGGGGCCCTGCGGGACTGGCTCCGCAGAGGCGCAGATATTTGATGCGTATTTAAGAAAGAAATATGGAAAAGAAAAGCAGTAAATCTAAATCAGGACTTGACAGATGTCAAGGGACGAAACTATATTCACCCTATGAGAATAATGTTTCAAATATTGCTTTTGAATATGTTGTTGCTGTCATCCGGCTGTAGCACCATGTACAGTTGGATGAGGGCGGATCCGGCACCGCAGACTTCTTTCCTCGATGGCAATTTCAAGCTTGTCGAGCAGTCCCCTAAATTTCCTTTCTGGATGATGTGGATTGACAAGACCGTTGACCTCAGAAAATACAAGAAGATAATGATCCCCAGAGTGGATATTAATCATCTGATGGAGATTCCTGGATGGGACAATCTGGATGCCAGGAGCATTGGCGGAGATCTTAAGAAAGATTCGGAAGATGTCGCCAGTTATATGGATTTCTCCTTTAGAAATGCCGTAGTCTTTGATCCCAAGCACAGGTTTGTGCTCGTGGACAACCCCGGACCTGACACTTTAAAACTCGAGCTTGCAATCGTTCAGCTCATACCATCGAAAGCGGAACTGAATGTTGTTGAGAACGTCATCGGAATCGTTATTTGGCCGGTTGCATTCCTTACGGTCTTCAACTCAGGAACTACCGCTTTCGAGGGGGTACTTAGGGATTCACAGACAGGAAAGCCGGTCTGCGCCTTCACCGACAGGGAAAAGGACGAGGCTGCGATCTTCAACATCCCGGGGTTCACCTATTATGGCAATGCGAGATATTTCACCGACAGGTGGAGCCGCCAGTTCGTCGACATGATGAACGCGGAAGACTATCATGAGCTCAAGACTGACTTCCCGCTCAAGCTGATTGTGTGGTGATGTTTTCCCGGAATCAGATCGCAATCCTGCCACAAAAAGTCACAGGACTCACAAGTTTGAACTTAATTCGCCTAGGCGGAAACTTAATACCATATTTTTTCCCGCTAAACACGCAAAAAACGCGAAAATACAATTTCCTATACGATCAAGTTATCCGGAACTAATGAACACTATTTTAGAAACATCTTACCCATAGATAATAGTTGGGATTGCGATTTCTGCAATTTACTATTGTCAAATCATAGTTCCGACACCGCATGCCCACTTCTTTATCATAAGTCCCTCCAGCATAGATGGTTGATATCGGCGGAAAAAGCCGATAATATACCACGGGCGGGGTTGGAGAGGGAAATTATAAGTCGGACAGAGTTTGACTTCAGCGGGACAATCCGGTATGGTATTGCTTAAAGTTAAAAAATCAGTCTATGCAATATCGAGGTGAAATATGCAGGCGATAGAATTCGAAGCGGATGTGAAAAATTTCAGGATACAGGTACCAAGGAAGCTTTCCGTGCTCGAGCAGAAACACGTCAAGCTTGTTGCATTGTTCGAGAACGAAAATCCAGCCAAGCTCCAACGACGAGCCGCGTCTTTCATTGACAATATCATTTCGAACCCTCTAATAATTCATGGCTTCAATCCTATGGGAAGAGACGATGTCCATGTCCGATAGTATCTTCATAGATTCGAACGTATGGCTTTACGCATTTGTTGCGTCTGATCCGGAAAAACATGAAATATCGGCAGGGCTGATAACTTCCACAAATCAACAGATCGTCATAAGCACCCAGGTGCTCAATCAAGTTTCTGTGAATCTGCTCAGGAAGGCGAATGTGGACGAAGCCTTCAGCCGGTATTTTATCAAGGACGCATATTCAAAGTATAGGATTGCTGACATTGCTTCGGCCACCTGTGTTTCGGCGTCGATGCTACGGGAAACAGCTTCCCTTTCATCCTGGGTTCATTGATTGTGGCCTCCGCCCTGGAAAACGGCTGCGGGACACTCTACACCGAAGACTTGCAGCACGGCCAGATCATAGAAAACAAGCTGCTCATTGTTAATCCATTCCTGAAAACTAAAAAAAAACAAGCATCCTAAAACTCATTGATCTGCATCTGCCTTGGGACCATCTACGTTACCCCGTTATTGTAAAAGAATTATCTTCTCTTCGTGTCTTGGCCTGTCCCTCATAGTTCCGCATAGAACGATGTGGGGTGTCTTTGTGCTGGAAAAATATTCAGCCTATGAACTTGTCAGAATCCTTGTTGCCGAGCGGCTCGGAGGTCTGCTCAACTACTACTACCGGGAGACCGGGTGAGGAAGATTCTCCATTCAAATTTCATATTTCCCCGAGTACGGCCTCTTGTGGCTATCGCTCCAGGATTCTGTTCATGTCAGGGAACTTATGCCAATCCGGATGAGTTTTTGCTGTTCTGAAAATGCATCCGGCAACTCCCGCCAGCTCTGAAAATCCCCGTCACAGCACCGTCAGATTCACAGGATGAATGATTTACGATACGGGTTGTGAAATATCATGGACACCTATTTCGCTTTTACAATCAATAAGTCTTCTGATAATGACCAAGGCAATTCCACAAATAAACATAAAAAGAGCAATGTTTATCAACCCCACCCAATGTGCAACAAGTAGACTTTTCCCAGACAGTTCGAACGCATATTCTGAAAGCTTGGAAAATGCCAACCGATAAATATGATTATATATATTTAGTGGTTCGTCCTTAGCGGCACCAAGATAATATCGGACAAGGATACGAATTAAAGCGTATATGATGAATCCACTTATTGTTCCAGCAAAAAAATAAACTATATCTTTCTTAAGAACACGGACTTTATTAGGCGTTATCATTTGTCTTCCCCCCATTCAAAGAATCCCTCACTAACACTTATGTTTGCGCTCGAAGTAAATCTCTTATAACATCCTTTCTCACACGAATAGAAACTTATCTTAATGCCAAAAATGTATGGTCCACCAGCGAGACCTTCTTTATAGGCAGAAATTGTCAATGGGTTCTTGTTTAATGTGTCAGGAACAGCACCTGCTCCTGATTCCCTATAGCATGTATACCAGACATATTTCAGATCTTTCGCATTTGTTTGTATTATACTGTTTTTTACCGTGAATCCAACGCCATAGCCATCAACAAACATAACCTTTAGTTCGGTGATTTTTGCTTGCGGTTCTTTACATGGTTGGCCTTCAATCGTTGATTTCTCTAAAAACGCATCAGGCCATGCCAGCATAGTGCCTTTTCATTTCATGGTTGATTTAGTTGTCCAGTTAACCTGTTCCCACGGATTGATATCTCCTAATCCAAGATTATCTCCTTTATCTACAGGGTCATTTTGGACGAAAATATATTCAGGGTCATATATTCTATCTTTTTTTCTGTTTTTTGTAACTATGATAAATCCCTTCTCCTGTATTGGGTCTCTATTTAGCCACCTTCCCGTATCCGCATTGTAATACCTGTAGCCGTAATAGTAAAGCCCTGTTTCTCCGTCCAATGGCTTAGTTGAAAACCTGTAAGCAAAGTCATCCGCCTTCGCACCAGATTTGCCTATGGTTCTGCCGAAGGGGTCGAATTCATAGGAAGCAACTGAAGCACCTGTGGAATTTATGTAAGAAGTGATATTGCCATTTCCATCATAACAGCCCTCGGATTAAATTCCGCCTTCAGAAAACTAAAAGATGGAATCACATTGCCCGTTTAAGTTCTTCCCTTATGATTCTGCGAAGCGAAGTCTCACTGAGTTCCTTTTCGCTCTGAATCATCTTCTTGAGAGTATCGTTTATCAATGTCTGGTAGTTGCCGCCTCCAGAAACTTCGACTTTGTTTCTGAAGTAATCGAGTATCTGGCGGTTAAGCCTGATGGTTATTCTCACCTTGTTCGTTCTCGCTGGCACAACTGCGCCTCTTTTGCCCTTGCTGAAATCATAAGTCTTCTTCATAGTATCACCTCTGATAGTTTTTAATTTCGGTTTTTGTGGCTTTCCTTGCCGATATGACCCTGATTGTCAGTTCGTCGCGCCAAGTATATACGACGACAAGGATTCTTCCGAGACAATCCATTCCTATCGTGACAAATCGTTCCTCGCCCTGCTCGGAGTCCTCTATTGTTATCGCATCTGAATCCTCAAAGACCGAAACAGCGTCTGCAAAAGAGACTCGGTGTTTTCTAATATTGCCTCGGGCCTTGTCTATGTTCCATTCATATTTCATATTATTACCATACATACAATGTGCATATTATCAAGCCTTGGATATTATTTTGTTGAATATTATGGTCTACGCCACAAGCCGTCAGGAAATGGTGTTTACGGCGAAAAATGGCATATGTCACTTCGCCTTCTCCTCGGGGGCGAGAGGGACATGCTCACTTCTATTCCGTTCGCTATCAGGCTTTAAATATGGAGCGGGTTTAGGATTGGATTCATAGTGTAAAATCGAATCATCGGAGTCATTTGAGAATGAATGTCTTTGGATATTTATATCTTGCTCAAAATTAACTATCTTTGGTGTACTCTTCCATCCAAATATCCAAAACACTCTTCCATCCATTTTAGTTTTTCCACCAGAAATATAGAAATTAACTACAAATGGAATTATGGAACCAGTTTTTATCTTTACAATTCTTGCAGTGGCGGGATGTTCCTTTAACATTGTCTCAGAGATATATTTATTAACATCCATCCCGCCGACACAGATATTTCGTCACCCTGTCGGGCCCGGCGGGATCTTTTACCCCGTTGCCGTTCATGTCTATGACGGAATATTATCCGGTTGTTATAAGAACATTAAATTAACTGGCGGAGAGAGTGGGATTCCATTGTCATGATTTTATTTTACCATCAGTAAGTGACTGTTAATCATTGACTTCCAAAGAGATAACCCAGTCGGCCTTCCCAATAAGTAACATAGCATCTTTAAATATATTGTCAAATATTCAATGAACAGTGATAACAAAGTGATAACTGTCACAGGTGTTTTTTATCATTACTTTAAGCATGGATAAGTCGTAGAAATGGTCGGGAAGACTGGAATAATTAAAATTATTGGCTAACTTTACAAATAATATAAGTCCAGTAAAAGACACTATCTATTGAACTTGGTAATGGGGCGGTGTTTATAGGATGAGATTAACGGAATATTGAAATGGGAAAAGGAATATTATGGCAATTTCATACCGCATCTTCGTAAGCAGTGTTCAAAAGGAACTGGCCGATGAACGGCGTGCTGTAAAGAATTTCATATTGAATGATCCTCTACTGAGCCGTTTTATTAGGGATGTTTTCCTATTCGAGGACATTCCAGCGCAGGATCGTAAATCTGATGACATATATCTTGGCGAAGTAAAGGAGCGAGATATCTATGTCGGCATTTTCGGAAATAAATATGGATGGAAGAATGCAGATGGAAAATCTCCTACCGAACTGGAGTTCGATCACGCAACGAAAACTCACCACGAACGACTTGTCTTTGTAAAAGGGCATGACGATTCCGCAAGGGAGCCAGAGATGGCCGCCCTTGTCCGAAAGGCCGAATCTCAACTTACACGGAGACGTTTCATAGACATACCGGGACTGAACCGGGAGGTATATGCAAGCCTGGTTGACTTCCTTGAAAGGAACGGAGCACTCCGAACAACTCCATTTGACGACACCATTTGTTCCGGTGCGACTATCGCCGACATTAACTCCGAACAGATAACCCGCTTCTTGGAGATGGCTGAAGCCAAGGGACGATTATCCCTCAAGGGATCGCGGGCTCCGGCGGCTGTGCTGCGGAACTTCAATCTGCTACGGGACGGGAAACCCACGAATGCAGCGATTCTCCTCTTCGGCAAGGAGCCTTCAAGATTTTTCAACAATGTGCAATTGCACTGCTTCCACTTTTTCGGAACCGAGAAGCGCAAGCCGATCGCCTCCCAGCAGCCTTTCAGCGGAACACTCTTCGAGGTGATTGACGACGCGGTGGAGTTTGTCCTCGGAAAGATAGACCGCAGGGTTGGCACACGTGCCGTCGGAGTCCGGGCACCCGTCAGCTACGAGGTGCCGAAAGAAGCCGTCTCGGAAGCCATTGTCAATGCGGTCGCCCATCGCAACTATAACAGCAACGGATTTGTCCAGATCATAGTTTTCTCAGACCGCATAGAGGTGTGGAATCCAGGGGAACTTCCTCCCGGACTGACCCCCGAGCTTCTCAGATTTCCCCATGGTGCCATTCCGCGGAATCCGCTGATAGCCGAACCTCTCTTCCGTGTACAGTACGCCGAGAAAGCCGGAACTGGTACAACTGATATGATCGCCGACTGCCTAAATGCCGGACTCCCCGAACCCAGCTTCCAACAGCGCGGCCCGCATTTTGTCGTCACCCTCTGGCGTGACTGGCTGACCGACGAGGTGATGGCAAGTCTCAAATTGAACGACAGACAGCTCAGATCCATTCAATTTTTAAAAACTCATGGAAAAATTACAAACTCTCAGTATCAAGAGGAATTTTCTGTCGCAAAAAGAACCGCCTCTTTGGATTTAGCTAAACTTATGAAATCTGGGCTAATTGGAAAAACAGGAATAACTGGCAAGGGAGTTTACTATCAATTGGCGAAAGGGGCAACAAAGGGGCAAAAGGGGCAATGATTTAAATTTCGAAAGGGGCAACAAAGGGGCAAAAGGGGCTCTTGTAAAACAGGACATCCTTTGATAGCACTGGGAAAACCATGGGATTAACAAGTTTGTTATCAATGATTTGCAACATAAATGGATTAACCGGAAAACAGGACATCCAAGTCTCTGCCGCATCTTTTTGCAGCCCTCTCCTTGGAAAGATGAAACAGGACATTTATTGGACATAAGCTTAATCCAATTTCAATATGGACATTAAAGAGGCAAGAGAAGATTGTAAGCTTGAAAGAATCATCACCATGTCAAAAGAGACTTCACTATTACCGCAAGATGAAATTGAATATCTTCAAAAACGGATTAAGGATCTTGAAAATGAGTCTCAAGCCATAAGAAGCAGGCTTGTTTTTCTGAAATTGCAGGAGGAAAACAAGAACACCGGGGAAAAATATGGTATTCCATTGACAGAGAAAGTTCCTCGCACCCCAGATGAAAAAATTGAATTGTTCCTGCGATTGTTCAGATGCCGTGGGAATGTATATCCGAAGCTGTGGGAAAACCTGAAACAAAATAGGAAAGGCTATTCGCCGGCATGCAATAATGAATGGAGGCATAGCATATGTGGAAAGCCTAAGATAAAATGTTCGGCCTGTGAGAACCAGAGTTTCCTAAGTCTTGACGCAACGTCCATAGATTGCCATCTGAGAGGATATCAGACGATTGGCACTTATGCCATAAGAGAAGATGATACCTGTATTTTCCTCGCCTGTGATTTTGACGGTGAAACTTGGCCGGAGGATGTCCTGACTTACCAGTCTGTTGCCGAAATCATGGGAGTGGATGTTGCTATCGAGCGCTCGCGATCTGGCAAAGGCGCACATGCATGGATATTTTTTTCGGAATCAGTTCCTGCAAGAGCCGCCAGAATGCTCGGAACAATAATACTGACAAAAGGCACAGAGTTAAGACACAACATATCTCTGAGATCCTATGATCGGTTTTTCCCGAACCAGGACTACATGCCTAAAGGTGGATTCGGAAGCCTGATTGCCCTGCCGCTGCAGAAGCATCCACGTGAAGAAGGCAATACTGTTTTCCTTGATGACAAGCTTCTGCCTCATGAGGATCAGTGGGCATTTCTTTCTAAGACAAGATGCCTTTCCGCCTTGGACCTGGATTGTCTTAACAGAAAATATTTCCCCGGGTTAACACACATCGAGTATGAAAAAGACTTCTCCTTGAGATCTGACGAAAGGATCATCGAATATGAAAACGAGAAGATAAAACCTGTAAAATTTGAATATCCGATCGAAATAACTATTAGCTCACATTTGTCAATTCATCTCACTGGCTTGCCGTCAAGGGTTGTTATGACACTCAAGAAGGCTGCAACTTTCCCCAATCCGAAATTTTATGAACTTCAGCGTATGAGGATGTCAACATATCCACACCCGAGATTTATATTTTCAGGTGAAACAAGGTCTGATTCACTTATCATGCCAAGGGGAACTCTGGATAAACTCGTATCTATCCTTGAGAAAGCAGGTGCAGAAGTTGTCATAAGGGATGAACGCCCGAGGAGAAGAAAGATTTCTTCTGAGTTTGCAGGAAAGCTCACGGATTTGCAGAAGGAAGCTCTGTGTGAAATCAAAAAGCATGATTACGGAATTCTTGTATCCCCGCCGGGCTCAGGGAAAACGGTAATAGGATGCGCCCTTATTGCAGAAAGGAAAGTCTCAACTTTAATAATAGTCCATCGTCAACCCCTTTTTGAACAATGGCGTGACAGAATGAACGAGTTTAATGGGATAGACAGGAAGATGATAGGAATCATCTCGGGTGCAAAATCAAAGCTTACAGGGAAGATTGACATCGCAATGATTCAATCGCTCGTAAAATATGATGCGCTTGAAGAGATTGCAGGAAAATATACTCAGATAATCGTAGATGAATGTCATCATATTCCGGCGGCATCTTTCGAAAGCGTGATGAAGCAATTTTCGGCAAGGTATATCCTGGGGCTGACTGCCACCCCATATAGGAAGGATGGGCTTGAAAAGGGTAAAGGCATACAGGTCAATGGGGTTTATCATGAATGAGCCTGGAATCGGCAAATTGTTCTGATTGTGAACGATAATATGACAGAGGAATTATAAAATTACATAACTCGTTGGTAATAAACGAGTTAAAACTGGCGGAGAGAGTGGGATTCGAACCCACGGAACCCACAAGGAGTTCGGCGGTTTTCAAGACCGCTGCCTTCAACCACTCAGCCATCTCTCCGTGAAAATATTGCCGGTTGATAAAGTATTTATTCTTTCCAGAAAGTAAAGCGTCCAGAACCATAAATATAAGAATTTGATTGCACCATAGTTTTTCACGAGAATAACTTATAATTGTTCAGAAAAACTATCATGGTGATAACTCTGATTTTATTTTATTTTTTATTAATGTCCCGAAAAGTTTTTCGAGTTGAACTATATGTTCGCCCCAATTATAGCATTCCGATCCCCTGATCGCGTTCTCGGAGAAAGATTTTCTGTCGGTGGACGACATATTCACGAATCTGACAATGTGCCTTGCCATAAGTTCGGTGTCTGCAGGGGAGGGAACAATGAATCCTCCGTGATTATGCTCTATAACTTCGCTCGAACCGTTCGTCGCAGTTGTCAGGATGGGGAGTCCGCAGGCACATGCCTCGAGGCATACATTGGCGAATGGTTCATAGAGGCTAGGATAGAAGAGCATGTCGGATCCCACATAATAATCGCGCATATTGTTTTTGCGCCCTTCGAACCTGACAATTTTCTCCAGTCCATGTTCTTCAAGCTTTTCCGCCCCTTTGTTGTCGAGATTGCCTCCGACCGCCACGACGAGGAGCTTTCTGCGAGTTTCGCAGGGAATCCGCGACAATGTCTCCAAGATAAACCTGAATCCTTTGATCTTGAAGTTTGCTGCGATGAAGAGAAGGACAAACTTGTCTTCCGGAATGTCGAGTCTTCCGCGAATTTTGCAGATCTCGTTTTTTCCTGCTGGCGGGAAAAATTTTGCCCTGTCAACTCCGTTGCCTATGAAATGGATTTTTTCCTCGGGATATGCGAAATTCGCGACGATCTGTTTTTTTGTAAGCATCGAGTTTGTCACGACAGCGCCGGTGTTTTCAGGGGAATAGATTTTTTTCTCGAGTTTAAGTATTTCCCTGTGGCGCGGGTTGTATTTCTGCCAGTTTGGATAGGCTATCTTGAGCCATTCCGTATGAATCTGCTCCGATACGCGGAAGACATCCGACGGAAATGTCCTCGAGAGTGAATATGAGATGTCGAACTTGTAAGGTTTCAGGGTTTTTCGCACGGCGGAATGGAAATTGGATGTTCTGCTGAATCCGCGCAGACAGGTACGCGGAACTTTTATCAGGCAGGCATCAGTGTCTCCGGTGTTTCTGAATGATTCGGAGAAGATCAGAATTCTGTGCCCTCTTTTTGAAAGTCCGGAGCAGATTTGGGCAGCATAGCGTTCTGCGCCGCCACCGCAAGGGTCATAATTTTTTTTAATTACAGCAATTTCCATCTGAATGTCTGGTCCCTTGTTTCTAGGATCCTATCATATCCGGTGTAGTTCATGATTGCTGAAAATCTATAGGGGTGATGAATTTTCCGTTACGGAAGTATTCGGCGATATTTTCGGCTGTCCTGATACATTTTCTTTCAACAGACTCCATGGTGTTGAAGGCGTTGTGGGGTGTTGTGATCACATTTGTCCTTCTCATCAATTCCATGGAGGCATTGACGCTTTTTGCGGCAACCTCAGGAAGTTTTCCGGGATTCTCTCCATCTCTTAGAACGGCGGCGAGTTCCTTTTCGTATTCGTATACATCGAGGCCGACTGCGGAAAGATGTTTGTTGTCGAGAAGCTTAAGAATATCGGTGGACGGGGATATCTCCCCTCTTGCGATGTTGATGAAAATGGAACCGTGCGGCATCAACTTCAATTTTTCATAATTAAGAAGTCCGAGGGTGATATTTGTGAGGGGGAGGGCGCATATTGCGACATCCGCAATCCCGAGCCCCTCTTCCAGAGGAACATATTGGAGGGAATACTTTTTAGAGATCTCATTTTGGGGTGCGATGTCAACGCCGGCCAGCTTCATTCGCAGGCCGCTTGCTATGTCCGCGATTTCGGATCCGATTCTTCCGACCCCTATGATAGTGATCCGCCGATTTTTGATTTCAGAGCCTGTCAGTCCATCCCTGTGGAATTTTTTGAGGGACTCCTGCTGTTCCGGGAGTTTCCTAAGCAGTGCGACCATCATCATAATGGCATGCTCGGCTACGGCTCTTGCCGCATAATCAGGCAGATATGCGCAGCTGATTTTCACACCGGTATTTCGAATATACTCCAGGACGTGGTCATAGCCGGTAGATCTTGTAATTATGGCACGGATATTCCGAGCCCATTTCTCTGGGATTCTCGACTGAGTTCTGATGCTGATGATATCGGCCTGTGGTTCTTTGTTCCCGCTCTCCTGAATCGTGTCGGGAGTCATGAGGTATTTCTTGTTCTTCGGGATATGTTTTTTTAGCAGGCTCTCTTCTTCGCTGAATACTTCATAGAATGCTGCATCGAAATGCATGTTTCAGGTGCCCCTCTCACTCAGTGTCTTTTTTCGTTTTCATGAGCTTGTTCTTTGGGTTTTCCGGTTTTACATTCACAGCTTCGGGTGCCAGCTTATTCCTGGTCTTTTCCACTTTTGCCGGTTGTTCTTCAGCATCTGACTTGTCAGCACTTTCTTCCTGTGGGGTCTCCTTAGTTGGGACCTTGCCAGTGTCGTATTCGAACATCTTTCTAGATTCAGATGAAAGATCCCCGAATTTTATTGTTTTGACCGACTTGGAGTCAAATATGCTTATCCCGTCACTTGTTATGTCCATTATTTTGATTTTCTGGAGTACAGTCCTATCGGCGAGAGTTATTTCGAATGGGTTGATGTCCACCGGATTAACCAGTTTCGAGCCTTCCGCATGAACTATTTTAAAATATGGGGTCGAGGTTTTCTTCTCCACCTTGACCAGTTTGGCTTTTTTGTATGTTACTCCGTCTTTTGTTGTAAACTCGGCGCATTCGGAGCAAAACGCGACTGATGCCAGTAAAACAATTGCTATTGAAACGGCTTTCATCTTGTTTCTCTATCGTGTTGGTATTGTCGTACTACGTCATGGCACTAAAACAAATCTGCGTCCTATAGGCGCAAATTTATTTCACAAGCCCTGCAAGAGTAGAGTTTTACTGAACTTGTACATTAAGGAAAGGCAGAATCAGCACTTTGCTGGGATATGTTGCACTGATTGCTTTCCGGCTTTATTTCCTATCCGAAAGTTTTGCCAGGAAATCTGTTGCCCTTGAATATTTGAGCCAGTTTTTTTCCGAGCATAAATGCCATATGAAACATGCGCCTGCCGCCATGTAAAGGAGACCGACGGATATGACAATCCATCCTATGCTCCATCTCAATCCTGCAAGATACAGTAGGAAGATGATTCCGAGGTGCAACATTGCAAAACCGAAAGCCGCAAGAATGAGCGAAGATGCGGTCGCTATCCATAGTATCCCAAGCTGACGCACAAGCCCGACGATTCCGATATATAACTTAAGTGCTTCAATCTTTGCTGATTGAATGAGCCTGGCCTGAAAAATCTTCAGGATCCAAGCTGTCATCGTAATGGCAAATGTCTTGGCTATCTTATTCATAAGGCAAAATCAGAAAGTTTAGGATGTCTTGCGTCCAAGGATGAATCCCAGAAGAAGAGCTCCAACTGCAACTCCGCCGATATAGGGCCATGGATTCTTATGTACGCTTTCGTCAACTGTCTCAGCAATTTCTTTCGCCTTCTCTTCCGAAACTTCCTTCATGTGCTTTGCCATTTCCGCAGCTTTATGCCCAGCAAGTGCAAGCTTTTCGCGGATACAAGCTTCTTCGGATAATAAAGCATCTCTCAGAATTTCAAATTTTCCGCAAGCCATTTTTTTCAATTCATCTTTCTGACTCTTGGCGGCTTCTTCAAGAAGTTTGAGAGCTTCAGCGATTTTTTCGGGTGCTACTGTTGACATGACAGCCTCCTTTGATTTTAGTTTTGTACACATGATAACGAAACACTATAGTTCTTCCGTTGAGAGATTCAATAGGAAGAAATGAAAAAAATGGCAGATTAATCTTCCAGCCCCAGTGCCGACATATCTTAAAAGACTTCATTTTAGCTTGATTCATATGCAACACGATTTATATTTAGGACAATTTTGTAAAGGCGGACATTCGCCGTGAGTTTCCATAAAGTGCCTCAAATTAGGTATTTATTATGATTTTGAACAAACTAGTGATATGCGATCTGGATGGGACTCTGATTGATTCGAGGGCGGATCTCACGGATTCCGTCAATCTTATGCTCCGTGACCTCTCTGTGCCGCCCTTGAGCCTGGACACTGTGACATCCTACGTTGGAAACGGAGCCAGGAAGCTTGTGGAACGTGCGATTGGAGAAAGTGGCAATGAACTTGAGAATGCCTTGGCACTCTTCAAAAAATACTATTCGAAAAATATGAAGAACAAAACCTGTCTGTACCCGACTGTGAGCGAAGGGCTTACAAAGCTCCATTCTGCCGACTTCAAACTCGCGGTGATCAGCAACAAGCCGACAGTGAACTGCATAGAAGTCTTGGAACACCTCGGTATAGGTCATCTTTTCGACATTGTATACGGGGCGAGCGACAAATATGCATTGAAACCTGATCCTGAGGCAATCCTTATGGCTGTTGAGAAAATGGCAGCAACCAAGGAAGGAAGTTGGATTGTCGGAGACAGCCTCATGGATTTGGAGGCAGGAAGAAATGCCGGGCTTGGTTGCTGTTACGCAAAATATGGTTTTTTCAAACTTGCCCCGTCACTTTTCGACTATTCCGCCGATAGTTTTGCGGAAATCGCGGATTTTGTATTGACATATGGAAGATAAAAGTATTTTACTATAGCGACTGTGCAAAACACAAAAAGAAAAGAGGCGAAATGATGAATGAAATAAAAGTCGAGGATTTTTCAGTCAGAATATTCCGGCAGTGGAATGACGAATGGCTTCTCTTGTCCTCGGGAGATTTCAAGGCTGGTCAATACAACTTTATGACGGTTGCCTGGGGCAGTCTGGGAGTGATGTGGGGCAAGCCTGTAGCTATGGCAGTTGTGCGTCCTAGTCGGCACACCTACAAATTCATGGAGAAATACGATTCTTTTACTCTATGTGCCTTCCCGCCGGAACACAAAAAGGCGCTTACTGTATGTGGAACGAAGTCAGGCAGAGATGTGGACAAAGTGAAAGTCTCCGGTTTCACCCCTACGGAAAGCCTTGCTGTGTCTTCTCCGATTTTCAGGGAGGCCGAACTTGCAATCGAGTGCAGTAAAATATATTTCGATGATTTCAAGCCGAAAAATTTCATGGATATTGGGATTGAGGACAATTATTCGGGAAGCGACTACCACAGAATGTATCTGGGGGAAGTTCTGAAAATTCAGGGAACCGATAAATATATCGTATAGGAAATTGTATTTACTTGGACATTGGGAATTGGATGTTGATCATCGGATATTTAAAATAGGTGAAAAACGAATATCCAATCATGAATAATCAATATCCAACCGATGAATTCATTCGATGTTGGACCTTGAGTGTTGGATATTATATGGGAATGCTCTCGTTTGAAAATAATACAAAAAATTAAGGAATCAATAATTATGCTCAAGAAGTATCTTCTCGTCTTTTTCGTGTCATTGGGCTCTCTCTCTTCTCTCGCATCCGACTGGCCATTTTGGCGCGGTTCCGACATGGACGGCATTGCAAAAGGGGAGAAATGGAATCCGGAATCCATAAAAACCGAAGTGAAAGTCCTATGGAAGGGCGATATGGGCGCGGGATATTCAATGGTCGCCGTGAAGGACAGCAAAGTATATACCATGGGAAACAAGGACGACAATGACATTATCTACTGCTTTGAGGAGAAAACCGGGAAAAAGCTCTGGGAATATTCTTTTAAGTGCAAGGGAGGAGGAAGCTATCCCGGGCCACGCTCCTCGCCCGTAATCAAGGATGGCCTTGTATTCGGATTTGGCCGTGATGGTGATCTGGTCTGCGTGGAGTCTGAGAAAGGAACCTTGAAATGGGCCAAGAACTTACAGAAGGAATGCGGCGCAAAAAACCTCGAGTGGAGTTTTGCCTCATCTCCGTCTTTTGATGGCGACATGGTGATGGTGAACGCTGGCGAACATGGAATGGCATTTGATATGAAGACAGGCAAAAGCTTGTGGGAAAACAAGGGTGGAGTGGGTAATTACTCCTCTGTTGTTCCTTTTGGGTATAAGGGAAAAAGATTTGTTGCAGTGTTTGGAAAATCAGACTTTTATGTTCTGAATGCCTTGGACGGCTCCGAGGTGGACAAAGTGCCCTGGAAGACAAAGTACGAGATTAATGCGGCAGACCCGCTCGTCCTCGACGAAGGTTCCAAGATCTTCATCACCTCCGGTTATGGGCACGGATGCGCATTGTTGAAATTCGATGGCAAAAGTCTTGTCAAGGAATGGGAAAACACTAATATGAGCTCGCACTTCAGTTCCCCGGTTACAATAGGCAAACATATATATGGTGTGGATGGAAATGCCGGCGGCGGAAGACTCGTCTGCCTCGATGTCGCCACCGGCTCTCTCAAATGGAAGGAGAATATTGGGTTTGGCGCACTTGTCGCTGCGGATGACAAGATCATATTTCTGCACGAGAAAGGTGAAATATTCATATTTAAGGCGGATACTTCCGGTTACAAGGAAATCGCCAGGGCGAAATCTGGACTGGGCGCGACATGCTGGAATATGCCAGTCCTATCCAACGGAAGGCTGTATTGCAGAAACGAGAAAGGACAGTTCGTCTGTATTGACGTGAGCAAGTGAGCGGTCACGCATGTCAGGAATCCTAGTTATTTCATATAAGTTTTTACATGAAAAGATGGCATATTATTGAAAATACAGTTGCAAGTGCTTTATTATTAAGTAATTAGCTATATCAAAAAAAAAACGAAAAAAAAAGCTTTTCCGCCCTTGACTGTAATTGCCACAGGTATAAATTAGTCTCAGAAGTTTATTTCAACTCTGCATGTAAAAATAAAAACTAAGGAAATTTTTGCTTGAGGGGTTGAAATAGCCGGGAGGAACTGGTATAATGTGAAAATAATCAGTTTTAATTTAACAACAAAAACCCAATTAAGGAGAGAAGAAGAATGAAGAAGATGACGATGTTGGCGGTGCTGATGGGAGTAATCCTCGTCGCAGGCACTGTGAATGCGGCAGGGCCGTTCGTGGTTTACAAAACAAGCGCGACCGTTCAGCAGTTTGATGCCACTGGGGCATCCGCAGGGAAGAATACAAAGGTTGAGACTTACACAATCTTGGATACCACTGCTACTGTAAACAACGCTTACAGCATCTGGTTTGGGAAGGTTAACAAGGTCAAGGTCTATGCTGGAACAGTATATGGTTCCGACCCTGCATTTGGTAACTTCAATGACATGTTCCGTGGATATGACACCTACATAGTCAAAAGTGCCGGGGCAGGTTCTTATCAGGTTATTACCTCCTTCGAAGCTGTTGAAACAGCCGGGAACCTGACAGACGGTCTTGGACAGATGTATGTAGGCAAAATTGGTAAGAGTGATGTTCTCTCAAAAAGTCTGAAAGGTGCCTACACCTGGTACTCTACCAGCAATGTAAAGCTTGGTCTCTCTGTCAACAGATCTCTCAAATATGACAAGAAGATGACATCGGCTGCAGCAACTGCTACAAGCATGAATGCAGCTGCTTCAGCAGTGGCTACAATCCTGTACAAGGATGGCAAAGGCTATGCTTCTCAGGGAGGAAATCCATAACTTTTCCTAACAAGAGTATTCTTAAAACCCCGGCTTGCCGGGGTTTTTTTTTGTCTAGAGCAGTCGCGATTATAAGATATTTTCAATATATATTCAAGTAAACTGTTGCATGGAGTTGAAATAGTCCAGATTTCTGTTATACTTAGCTAGATTCGAATTTAAGAATGTGTCGGTAAAAACAATGTTGGGAGGAGAAGAAAAAAGAATGAAGAAGATGACAATGTTGGTGGTGTTGATGGGAGTAATCCTCATCGGAAGCACTGTGAATGCGGCAGGGCCTTTCGTGGTTTACAAAACAAGTGCGACCATTCAGCAGTTTGATGCCACTGGAGCATCCGCAGGGAAGAATACAAAGGTTGAGACTTACACGATCTTCGACACTGTTGCCATTGTGAACAACGCATACAGCATCTGGTTTGGGAAGGTTAACAAGGTCAAGGTCTATGCTGGAATGATTTATGCTAGCGATCCGGCATTCGGTAACTTCAATGATATGTTCCGTGGGTATGATACCTACATGATCAAAAGTGCTGGGGCAGGTTCTTATCAGGTTATTACCTCCTTTGAAGCTGTTGAAACAGCCGGGAGCCTGACAGATGCTCTTGGACAGATGTACGTAGGCAAAATTGGCAGGAGTGATGTTCTCTCTAAAAGCCTGAAAGGTGCCTATACTTGGTACTCCACTAGCAATGTAAAGCTTGGTCTCTCTGTCAACAGATCTTTCAAATATGACAAGAGGATGACTGAAGCTGCAACTGCTGCTACAACCATGACTGGAGCCGCTTCCGCGGTGGCTTCGCTTCTGTACAAGAATGGCAAAGGCTATGCTTCTCAGGGAGGAATGCCATAACAATTTCTGATAGAGTATGTTGAAACCCCGGCTTGCCGGGGTTTTTTTTTGGTTTCTAGAGAGGAAGGCATCTTTGTTGATGAGTCCGTTGTGGCGGCTTCATCCTACTTCGTTTTGCGAACTAGGAAGGACAGGTCGAAGCAGTCCTATTCTAATGCACCACCCCGCTCTGGATGAGAATGGGATCAATGAGAAGAATGGGAATAATAGCTCTCATTCCTCACATTCTTCTCATCGGAGATTCTCCTTTTCAGAGAATCTTTACATTCATTTCATTTTTTTCAATTTTTCAATGAAGATTGTTTTATTTTGCGGATCTATGTTTTTTAAACTGTCAATATTGGACAATGCCTGATCCAGTCCTATTTTTCTACTCCTGAGATCGTAGATCAAGGAGGAGGCCATGACGTTGTCGTAACCGGTTTTATTTTTCGACAGATCCAACATTTTGTCCACAGTTTTACGGCTCTCATCCGAGACTATGGCAATTGTAACATAAATGGAAAATAAATCAGTGAGTTTTTTAAACACTGCGTTGTCATTGTTTTTTTCATAAAGTTCCATTCCGGTGTCTATGGCAAAGGAGAAATATTCGGGTTTGGTATATGGGAAATACTTAAGAAGATCTGCAGTTATGACGGCGTTTACGAAGGCAAGCGAGAGTGACTTCATGTCTTTAGTGAGATTATAGATGGTTATATATTCGTTGGCAAGGAAAAAACGCCCTGCGATGCTCCACTTGTTCAATTGGAGGGATTGTTCTGCGACATTCACAGAATCGCCTAACATGCCGATGTAAAAAGTCATTACGGACAAGTTCAGGAAAAGTTCATCAGGATTCCAAGATCGCTTTTCTATTTGCTCGGCATAGTCAAGGGCTTCAGTGTAAATTGCTCCCGCGGATTTGTTGTCATCCTTACTCATGAAACCTTCAACCTTCCAAGTCATGGCCGTTATCATGGTTTGGGTATAATATGTTTCTCTCGGATAAGTTATTCCGGCTTTTTTGAATTCTGAAATAGCATTGTCAAGGCTGTCTTTCTCTGGTTTTTTCGGTCCTATATAGTAATTGAGGCCATTTTTAAAATGCAGATCGGCCAGCATTCTGCGAGAGTAGTCTTCCCCCCCCATCAATGCTAAGGCAAGAGTTGCCGCTGTGAGAATGTACAAGGCAGCCCTGATGATGTGAGAGGTTATTCCTTTGTGTTCCTGTGGCTCAATCTCCTTTTGCCGCGCTGAAACGACCAGTGCGCTTGAGAACAGGAAAAACAGTGTTATTGATCCAATATTGTCGGAGAAAAAAAATGAATTTACGAAATATGCCGCTATTGCAGATGCAAAACCAAAGAAAATGAAATAGCTGTCGGGGCTTCCCTTCCACCGAAACAGACTTGTCAGGGAAACATAAATGACAGAAAGGATTAGCAGTATATAGGCCGAAAGTCCAATTATGCCAGCGGTGGCAAAATAGGAGAGGGGTACATTGTGAGGGATATCATAATTTTTGTTTAGGGTGACCTGCCGTAGTTCCTTGCTTGCAAACGGGAGAAAATATTTGGCGAAGTTGTCAAGTCCCACTCCGCTGTAGTGGCCTGCCTTCAGCTCTGACATGCAGAATTTGAGGCTGTCTTTCCACAAAATAGGTCTTTCTGTCGGAATATTCTGGCCAAGACTGGAATATTCGTCCTTTTGTGACAAGGAGAAAATTGACAGTACTTTTTTCCCTACGGAAGCCTTGAATTTTGGCACAAAGAATATGATCACTGATATGGACACTATAAAGACAGACACTGCAAGCGACAGTGAATAAATTGCCATTCTGAGGTTTTTCTTGCGGAAATATTGCAGAATGAAAAAAGACAAGACTGTAAAACCAACAAAGAAGGCGATCCAGGACGATCTTGTCATTGACGCCACTATTGCTGAGAATTGAACAAAGAATGAGAATCCGCTGAAAATTGCGGCAGTTATGTTTTTTCTCATAATCGAGATGCAGAACAAGGAAATTGTAGGAAAGGCGAGGATAACTATCAGCATTCCAAAATAATCGGCATTGCCGGAAAAGCCGATGGGACGAATATTGAAAACGGATTTAACCGAGGTGTCGAGTCCTAAGAAATCAACTCCAAATGTCTGCAATATCCCATAGCTGGCATGCAATAAGCCTAAAAGGGATATGACATACAGCAATTTTTCCAATCTCCTGGCATTGTTAAAGATGAAGATGCCCACAAAAAATAGAAATGCAGCCCCGGAAAATTGCAGGAATCCCATGTGCCTAAGGTAGGAACCCAAAAAAGATATGCCCTGATCTCTTGAAAAAACAACTGAAAGGGCAAGGGATACTACGAAAATGAGTGTTGCGAAAGAGATTGGACCTTTGAAAAGCCGTATGTCTAATGCGTAAAGATAATAAAAAAGCAATAGAAATCCTGAAATCACAGTGATGAGAACAAGGAATATTAGACTTCTTGGTATGTCCAGACAAGAATCAAGTGATGCGGAATAAACGGTGGTGGAAGAAACAACGATAGCTATCAAGATATAGAAGATGGCCGACCTGAAATCGTCCGAAGGGAGTTTCGTGCGTAAAAAATCCGCAAATGACTGGGATTTCCTTATGAATCCAGAGGTAGGAGAATCTCCCGGGGTGTTTTCATTTTCTTCCATTATTACCTTGCAATCAATTTAAAACTAAACCAGAACCGCACTTAGCCTAATTCTAATATGGGATTGCAATTATTCAATGGAGCCGATTGCAAAAGTCGAATTTTAAAGGAGCGCGGGTTTTCTTACCCGCGAAAACTGAACTCAAATGGCGGACTGAAAAGTCCACCCTCCGTTAGTTTTTCATCGGCTCTAGGTAATTTTGCAATTACCTCTTGAGAGCCGATTGCAAAAGTCGAATTTTAAAGGAGCGCGGGTTTTCTTACCCGCGAAAACTGAACTCAAATGGCGGACTGAAAAGTCCACCCTCCGTTAGTTTTTCATCGGCTCTAGGTAATTTTGCAATTA